>NZ_JBSXON010000053.1:0-20162 GCF_056859475.1 Halopseudomonas sp. L-58 | reverse complement strand
TCGGGTGGAAATAGGCCAAAATGGCCAGAGTTGAAGGCGATTTGCGGAGCAATGTCGCCAAGAACAGGTTCGCTGCATCAAAAATTCAGTTGATCGACACCGGTAATGCGCAAATCTGAATTGATCAGCGATTCCTTAGTGTTTCGATAGGATCATATGAGCCTGCGCGATGTTTTTTGCTCTTTTTGCCCACAGGCGATTACTCCATTAAAGCGCCTAACAGTGATTAGATCGCGCTAACTTTAATACGCGGCATAGCGCCGGATTAGAGCGGTCTAGTATTTTATTGTATTTCAATGAGTTAGCAGTGCTCTGCCGCGAGTGCGGAACGTTAAGCCGCACGAGGCTTAATGTTCCGTTGGTCGACGGTGCGGGCTTGAACGAGGGTGATGGCGCTGCTGGGTGTTCGGGGTGAAATGTGTCGAGTCTATTCAGCATCCATGCCTCCCGATGGGGCCGCGAGAATGACGGTGATTTGATATTGCTACTAGCGCCCTCGTTTGCCAACCCTGAATTTCGGGTGAGCGGAGTTTTGCTGGGGCGCAGCAGCAAAGCCTGAGCAATGCACGGACCCCATCCCCGTTTACGCGGGCGAGTAGCGCAGATTTATCGGGAGAAAGAGCCATAGGATGTCTGAGGAGCGTAGCGACGAGTTTTATGGCTCCCCGATAAATCGAGCAACGCAGCGGACCCGAAGGGCCGCGTAGTCGGGTGCCCCGGGGGATCGCTAAGGGGGGCTGGGCAAGCAGCCCCCCTTGGCTCGCCGGAGAAGGCGAAAGGCGGGTTGCCAGGCGGCATGAATGGTTAGCAGCGGTGCGGTGCTGGAGGCGGCGCGGGCACGGCATGCCGTGCCGCTACGAGAATGGTGAAGCAGTCAGGAATGGACGCAGAGCGCCCTATTGGGGCATTCCCACGCGGAGCGTGGGAACGATCAACGTCGGCCGTTACGACGGCTCTACCCGATGCTCGTAAGTGGCATTCAGGCGGGCGGTCAGGTATTCGGCACAGGTAATCGGCTCATACTTCGGCGCTTCACCCGGGATCACGTCGCGAGGGTCGACGATGGAGTCGGGGTTCACTTCCAGGAAGAAGGCGATGGAGTAGCGTTCCTGCTCCGGCGGGCGGACGCGGTGCGGGGTGGAGACGTAGGTATCGTTGCTCCAGCGCATCAGGCAGTCGCCGATGTTGCAGACGAAGGCGCCCGGTACATGCGGGGCGTCGATCCATTGGCCCTGACGGGTCAGCACCTGCAGGCCGGCAACCTTGTCGGTGGCGAGCAGGGTGACGTTGCCGTAGTCGGTGTGGGCGCCGGCGCCGCCGTCTTCGCGGTCGATCTGACCGGCGCTGGCGGGGTAGCGCAGCATCCGCAGGGTGGCGATGGGGCTGTCCAGGTGTTGAGCGAAGAAATCTTCCGGCAGGCCCAGATCAATCGCAAAGCCCTTGTGGATCAGGCGGCCGAGGTTCAGGCAGGCGTCGAAGTAGCCGAGCATGGCGTCGCGCCAGCCGTCGATTGGCGGCCAGAAGTTGACGCCGCGGAAGGGTTTGCCGGCCAGCACGTCCGGGTGGTCGGCCGGGAAGTCGGTGCCGATGTTGAAGGCTTCCTTCATGTCGGCGCCGGCTTCCGGGTTGAGTTTTTCGTCGGCCATGGCGACGTAGCCGCGGTTGTGTGGCGACTTCTTGATCGACATGGCCTGCTTGGTTTCCAGCGGCAGCTCGAACACCCGTTTGGAGTTGGCGAACGCGCCGGCCATGACGTCTTCCGGGATGCCGTGGTCGATGGCGTAGAAGAAGCCGATTTCACGGCAGGCAACGCCCAGCTGGCGGGCGGTTTCGGCGCGGACGGCGGGGTCTTCGCTGTTCAGGCCAGCGACGGAGATAAGGGGCAGTGATTGCATGTGATGACTCCTGACTGCGTGGGTGCAGTCGCTTAAACCATTGACGTACGCAGGTGCGCGATATCGCGACACTGCTGAAAAAGTGCGAGGCCATGCTGCTGGGCTTCAGTGATAACCGTTTGTTCGCTCACCCGGGTGGCGCGGCCGTTGGCGATCAGTTGCCGGCCATCAACCCAGACCGCGGCGACGTTGCGGGCGTCGGCGGCAAAGACCAGATTCCACAGCAAATTGCCGCCGGCTGCATTGATCTCGGTCGGTGTCAGGTTGGGTTGCGCCAGATCGAGCAGCAGCAGGTCGGCCTGCTTGCCGACTTCCAGCGAGCCGATGCGGTCGCCGACGCCCAGCGCGCGGGCGCCGTTGATGGTCGCCATGCGCAGGATCTGGTCGGCGGGCAGCACGGTGGCGTCCAGCCGGGTGGCCTTCTGGATCAGCGAGGCGAATTTCATTTCCTCGAACAGGCTGAGGCTGTTGTTGCACACCGGGCCATCGGTACCCAGGCCGACGGTGATGCCGGCGGCGAGCATTTCCGGCACGCGGGCGACGCCGCTGGCGAGCTTGGCGTTGCTGATCGGGCAGTGGCTGATGGCGGTGCCGGTGTCGGCGATGCGCTTGATCTCGTCGTCGTTGAGCCACACGCAGTGGGCGATCAGGGTGCGCTCACCGAGGATGCCGTAGTGATCGAGCTGGGCAATCGAGCGACGGCCGAAGTGCGCCTTGACCGCGTCGTCCTCTTCCTTCTGCTCGCTGGCGTGGGTGTGGATGCCAACGCCGTATTCGGCCTGGCATTCCAGTGCTTCGCGGTAGGCATCCGGGGTGCAGTAGAACAGGTGCTCCAGCCCCATCCAGACCTGAATGCGACCGTTCTGTGCGCCGTGGTGGCTGTGGATCAGCGCGCGGTTCTCGGCGCGGGTGGCGAAGAAGTCCTTGCCGGGTTCGTCGGCCACGTAGGGCGCCAGGTTCACGCGCAGACCGATCTCGCCGGCGGCATCAGCGCAGCGGTGCATGAAGCGGTACATGTCCATCACGCAGGTGGTGCCGCTTTTCAGCGCTTCCAGATAACACAGTCGCGCTGAATGGAAGGCGTATTC
Organism: Halopseudomonas sp. L-58; assembly: GCF_056859475.1. Lineage (NCBI taxonomy): Bacteria > Pseudomonadati > Pseudomonadota > Gammaproteobacteria > Pseudomonadales > Pseudomonadaceae > Halopseudomonas > Halopseudomonas sp. L-58. Next base: position 17,179 of record NZ_JBSXON010000053.1, on the reverse strand, counting down.
CTCGGTCAGGGCGCGGTGTTCCAGCTGGTAGTAGGGCAGCCATTCCATCAGCTGCATGTTCTCGGTCACGCCGCGCATCAGGCTGGAATGGGAGTGGGCGTCGATCAGCCCCGGCAGCAGCGCGTGGCCGCTGGCGTCGATCACCGGCATGCCGGGGGGGATGATCAGCTCGTCGCTGGGGCCGACGGCGCTGATGCGTCCGTCCTCGACGATCAGGGTGCCGCGCGGGATGACGCGGTTGTCTGGGTCAACGGTAAAGATGGCTGCATCGTGCAGCGCAAAGTGGTTCATATGTACCTCATAGCAATCTGAACCGGGTGAGCGGTTCCGGACACTGTGACGGCACGGCGGGCACGGAATGCATCAGCGTGGGCTGATGGTTTCCTCAGAGGCTGTCCGAGCGGAGCACAAGGGGTTGGTTAAGGGTTACTTCATCGCAATTGTTACCTGCACCACGGCGGTCGACGATCAGATAATCGGCGTCCGCAGTGACCGGCAGCAGTGGTGCATGCCAGGTTCCGGCATGGTAACTGATGCCCTGGTCGCCTGGCACGTAGAACGCGCGCACGGCGGATTCATCAAAGTCGCCGGGGGCGGCGACCACCGCATAAAACGCCGTGCCGTTGAGCGGCACAAAGGCCTGACTGCCCAGCGGATGGCGTTCCATCAGATTGATTTGAAGCGGCTCAAGCGGCTGGCCGCGGAAGATCGAGAGAATGCCTTCGGCACCCTCGCCCAGCAACTGCACCGTACCGAGCGCCTGGAAGCGCTGGGTCCGGCCGTTGTTGATCGGAAAGCTGTCGGCGCCGACCGTGGAGATCACATCGCCGAAGGAGGCGAAGGCTTCGCGGGTCAGCGGCTCGACGGTCAGCACGCGGGGGCTGCTCATGCGACCGGCTTGCCGAACAGGCGCAGGCGACTGACGCCGCCATCGGGAATGATATTGAAGCGAATGTGCGTGATCGGGCCGAGATCGTTCAGTTCGGTGAACTGGTGGATGGCGTCGGCGGTCAGCGGCTGTTCGTCCATTAGGGTGTGCCAGAACATGCTCTGGGTGATCAGGCTCTTGGTGGTGCCCTGTTCAACACAGGCGGCCTGGATCGAGCAGCGTGCGGGAAAGTTGCCCTTGAAGTGCGCGGTGTCGACTTCCACGTGCTCGATGATGCCCTTGTGGCCAAGCGTGAGGATGCACCAGTCGTTGCCGGGCTCGCGACGGCGGCGGGTTTCCCAGCCATCGCCCATGTCGGTGCCACGACCGGGACGCAGCAGCTTGCGCGGCTCGCCGTAGTGGGCGTCGCTCCAGGCCACCTGATTGCCGCCGTTCTCCAGCGCGATCAGGTTGATGGTCTGGCTGCTGTCGAGGGTCGACCAGTCACAGTGTGGGGTGCCGTAGACGCGCAGGCGGGCGACGCCGCCGTCCGGGTACAGGTGCAGGCGCAGGTGGGACCAGACCTGATCGGAGGTCAGTTCATGGAAGTGATGCGCGTTGCCGCCGAGCTCCACGGCAGACAGCAGCTCGGTCCAGGCGCTGTCGTTGGTCGGTTCGGCGTCCGGGCTGTAGCAGGCTTCCAGCGAGACCGCCGGGGCGAAGTTGCCGGTGAAGAAGCTGGTGTCAAAGTCGACGCCCTGCAGGGTGCCGGCCAGCGCCAGTTTGATGATCGCGGTGTCGTGGCCGGTGGTGCGACGGCGACGGGTTTCCCAGCCATCCATCCACTTGCCGTTGTCGTCGTACAGGCCGGGGTAAAACGCCGCCGGTTCCGGGTTGAGCATGCGGATGCCGGGGGCAAAGAACTGGTCGGTCGCCCAGAGGAATTCAGCGCCAAGGCTGGCGTCGGCCAGGTTCAGGCCGGTCTTGGTGAACGCCGGGCCGTCGACGGCCGGGGCTATGATGGCGGTGCTCATGGTTAATCCTTGGCAGGCTGGTAAGGGTGCGTCTGTTTCCAGTGCCGCGCGATGTCGATGCGGCGGGTGATCCAGACCTGATCGTGGCTCTGGATATGATCCAGGAAGCGTTGCAGCGCGCGGAAGCGGCCGGGGCGGCCGACCAGGCGGCAGTGCAGGCCGATCGACAGCATCTTGGGCGTTTCCGCGCCCTCGGCGTAGAGCACGTCGAAGGCATCCTTGAGGTACTGGAAAAACTGCTCGCCGCTGTTGAAACCACCGGCGATGGCAAAGCGCATGTCGTTGGTGTCCAGCGCGTAGGGCACCACCAGGTGCGGCTGCGGGCCGGCGCCGGCGTCGACCGTGGTCCAGAACGGCAGGTCGTCGCCGTAGTAATCGCTGTCGTACTCGAAGCCACCGGCCTCGACCACCAGCCGGCGGGTATTCGGGCTGTCGCGGCCGGTGTACCAGCCGAGCGGTGGCTGGCCGGTAAGTGCGGTGTGCAGCTCGATAGCCTGCTGCATGTGCTCGCGCTCGCGGGCTTCGCTCATGTCCTGATAGTGAATCCAGCGCAGGCCGTGGCAGGCGATCTCGTGGCCGTCTTCGATAAAGGCGCGGACCATGTCCGGGTGGCGCTGCATGGCCATGCTGACGCCAAATACCGTCAGCGGCAGGCCGCGCTGGCGAAACTCGCGCAGGATGCGCCAGGCACCGGCGCGCGAGCCGTATTCGTAGAGTGATTCCATGCTCATGTGGCGGTCGGCAAAGGCCTGCGCGCCAATGATGTCGGAGAGGAAGACTTCCGAGTGACTGTCGCCATGCAGCACACAGTTCTCGCCGCCCTCTTCGTAGTTCAGCACGAACTGCACGGCGATGCGTGCCTGCCCCGGCCAGTTGGCCTTGGGCGGCTCGGCACCGTAGCCGATCAGATCACGCGGGTAGTGCGAATTGCTCATTTCTTGGGTACCTCGAGGCCGCAGCCGCGAAGAATGATGTCGGTAAGGAAGTCGGCCACGCGGTCGAAGTCCTGCTTCTCGTATTCGGCCTTGTTTTCCACCATCAGCACCTGCACCTGGAAGTCGGCGTAGTGCTGGGTTGAGGACCAGATCAGGAAGATCAGCTGCACCGGGTCTACCGGCGCCATGCGGCCCTGATCAATCCACTGCTGCATGACCCCGGCGCGGCCGCGCACCCATTCGCGCATGTTGGTGCGCAGGTGGGTCATCAAAAAAGGGGCGCCCTGGATGATTTCCATGGCAAACAGACGGGAGGCCAGCGGATACAGGCGGGCCATCTCGACCTTGGCGCGGATAAAACTGGCGAGCGCCTCGGCGGGGTCGTCGTCGACGGTCACGCTGGAGAACACGGCGTTCCAGCGCGCAAGAATATCGTCGAACATGGCTGCGTAGATCTTCTTCTTGTTGCTGAAGTAGTACAGCACGTTCGATTTGGGCAGTTCGGCCCGTTCGGCAATGTTCTGAATGGTGGCGCCGCGAAAACCGTGCAGGGCAAATTCCTGCTCGGCGGCCGCCAGAATGATTTCGTGGTTACGCTCGCGGATGCGACCGGGTCGGAAGGTCTTGGATGCGCTTTTGTTTGTCATCTGTTCCATCGCCTTTACACCATTGCAGGGGTTCGACCATCACGGCCGAACCCCCATTGCCGTGATCAGAAGTGGAATTTCACCAGCGCACTGACCGCGTTTTCGGTTTCCATTACATCGTCGTTCAGACCGTACTTGTTGTTCCAGTACGAGTATTCGATACCTGCGTAGAGCACGCCCGGCTTGCCGCGGTAGTTACCCAAGTCCAGCTTCAGCTGCGGGTTGAAGTGGAAGTCGGACTTGTGATCGTCTTCCGCTGTGGACCAGTCGATATAGCCGTCGAACAGGATACGGGTACTGCCAAATTCCATCGCCTTGCCCCAGACGACGGTGGTTTGATAATCGTCAGAGGTTTCGCTGTTGTCTACGTAGTAGAAACGGGTGCCGACGTACATGAAGCCCGGGATGTTCCAGTCGATACCCGGACCAACCATGTAGTTGTTGACGTTGGTGCCGCCGCCAAATTCGTACTGAGCGGACAGGGTGTAGTCCTTGATCAGGCCGCCGCCCAGCTTGCTGCCGGTCAGCCAGCTCAGGCTCAGGTTAGGCGCGAATTCACCGTACAGATCGTCAGAATCGGTGTCTTTTCCTTGACCCTGGTTACGGTCAACGAAGAAGAAGGTGCTGCCCCAGTCGTGACCGCTGGCGTTCTCGAAGGTAAAGAACGTCTGCGAGGTCTTCTTGCCGGCGCCGTCGAAGTTAACGCGGGCGTAGTCATCGCTGTACAGGACAGAGATGCTGGAGTCGGAGAAATACTTCTCAGCGTAGGCGCTCGGTACAAAGGCGCCTGCGATGCAAGCGGCGATCAGCGTTTTTTGCAGTGTGCTCATATTCAATGCTTCCTGGAATCAGTGATTTAGTTTTGATTGGCATAGTGGGTGCTCAAGTTATTTGCTCGGCCTATAGGGTTGGCCGATTGATAGGGGTGTGTTGAGACGGGTCCGCGCGGGATTCCACGACAACAGCACCAGAACAATAATGGTGACGACATAGGGCAGCATGGCCAGCAGCTCCGTTGAGCTGTTCCAGCCGAGCCCCTGCAGCACCAGGTGCAAGATGCTGGCGGCGCCGAACAGGTAGGCGCCGAGCAGCACGCGCTCGGGTTTCCAGGTGGCGAACACCACCAGGGCCAGCGCGATCCAGCCGCGACCGGCAGTCATGTTTTCGGTCCACATCGGGGTGTAGGCCAGCGACAGGTAGGCGCCCGCCAGGCCGGCCATGGCGCCGCCGAAGGCCACCGCCATGTAACGCACCGGCAGCACTTTCAGACCGTTGGCATTGGCCGCTTCCGGGGACTCGCCGACGGCGCGCAGAACCAGGCCGCCGCGGCTGTATTTGAGGAAGCAGAACACCAGCGCGAAGATCAGCAGCGAGCCGTAGACCAGCAGGTCCTGGTTGAACAGCACCTGGCCGATGACCGGGATGTCCGACAGCAGCGGAATGGCGATCTTGTCAAAGCCGTCGATCGACTGACCGACAAAGCCTGCGCCGACGAAGGAGCTCAGGCCGATACCGAAGATGGTCAGTGCCAGGCCGGCGGCATACTGGTTGGCCGCCAGGGTAATGGCCATCAGCGCAAACAGCATGGCCATCAGCACACCACCGAGCATGGCAGCGAGCACGCCCATGCTCAGGCTGCCGGTCGAGGTGGCGGCGATAAAGCCGATCACCGCGCCCATCAGCATCATGCCTTCCTGGCCGAGGTTGAGAACGCCTGAGCGTTCGCACACCAGCTCGCCCAGGGCGACCAGCAGCAACGGGGTGCCGGCGACCACGGTCGCGGCCAGTACGTTGGTAATCAGTACGCTGTCCATATCAGGCCTCTCCTGCCACGGCCTTGGGGGCCCGACGAATGCGAATGCGGTAGTGAATAAAGGCGTCACAGGTCAGCAGGTAGAACAGCAGCAGCCCCTGGAACAGTCCGGTGATCGCCTTGGGCAGGGCCATGGCAATCTGCAGCATCTCGCCGCCCATGAAGGTCAGCGCCAGCAGCGCGGCTGCCAGCACGATGCCGACCGCCTGCATGCGCCCGAGGAATACCACGATAATTGCGGTGTAGCCGTAGCCGGGTGACACCTGCGGCACCAGTTGACCGAGCGGGCCGGTCACCTCCGACGCGCCCGCCAGACCGGCCAGACCACCGGCCAGAATGAACGCCAGCAGGGTCAGACGCTTGGCCGGGAAGCCGGCGAAGGCGGCGGCGCGCTCGTCCTGACCGAGGACCTTGAGCTGGAACCCGATAAAGGTGCGGGCAAACAGCACGCCGACCGCCACCGCTGCCAGCAGACCGAACAGCAGGCCGATGTGCAGGCGGGTATCAGGGATCAGCTTGGGCAGCAGGGCGGCTGCAGCAAACATCTCCGACTGCGGGAAGCCAAACCCGTACGGGTCCTTCAGCGGACCGTGAACCGCGTACAGCAGCAGGTTCAGGGCGATGTAGTTGAGCATGATGGTGGTCAGGATCTCGTTGCAGTGGAACTGCGTTTTCAGCAGCCCCGCCAGCAGTGCCCAGACTGCGCCGGCTACGATGCCGGCAATCAGCACCAGCGGCAGCACCCAGGGGCCGCTCTGGCCGCCTAGTTGCAGGGCCACCACGCTGGCCCACAGCGCGCCCATCAGGAAGTGCCCCTCGGCACCGATATTCCACAGCTTGGCCCGGTAGCAGATGGTCAGGCCGGCGGCGCACAGCAGCAGCGGTGCCATCTTCAGGCCCAGCTCGGCCCAGCCGTGGGTATCGCTCAGCGGGGTCAGGAAGAAGAAGGTCAGACCTTCCACCGGGTCCTTGCCGAGGGCCATGAAAATGCCCATGCCGGTGATGATGGTGAGGACCAGAGCCAGCAACGGGGATGCCCATTGCATGGCCCGGGAGTCGACGGCGCGACGCTCAAGCGACAGCATGGGAAACCTCCGAAGGTGCAGCGCTGGGGAAATCACCGGCCATCCACTGGCCGAGTTGTTCAATGGTCAGGTCACTGGTGTTGACCAGCGGCGACAGCCGGCCGGCGCAGATCGCGCCCATGCGGCCACAGAGCTGGAACAGTTCGTCCAGATCCTCCGAGATCAGCAGTACCGCAGCGCCCTCGTCACGCAGCCGCACCAGCGCCTCGTGGATGGCCACTGCCGAGCCGACGTCAACGCCCCAGGTCGGGTGCGAGGCAACCAGCAGCTTGGGTTGCTGCATGGCTTCACGGCCGATGATGAATTTCTGCAGGTTGCCGCCGGACAGGCTGGTGGCATGGCTGTCGATGCTGGCGGTGCGTACGCCAAAAGCATCGACGATACGGCTGGCGTAGTCGCGCACCTTGTTCAGCGCCACCCAGCCCTTGTTCACCATACCTTCGCCGTAGGCGGTCAGCAGGCTGTTGTCGACCAGCGACATGGATGGCACCGCACCGCGGCCGAGGCGTTCTTCCGGCACCACCGCGACGCCGAGGCGGCGGCGCAGACCCGGCTTGGCCTGACCGATCGCCACGCCGCTGAGGGTGATGCTGTCGTTGCTGACCAGCGCTTCGCCCGACAGCGCACGCAGCAGTTCGTCCTGTCCGTTACCGGCGACGCCGGCGATACCGACAATCTCGCCTGAGCGCAGGCTCATGCACAGATCCTGCAGGCTGGTGCCGAAGGGGTCGCTGGTGCGGTAGTTCAGGTGGCTGACGTCCAGCAGCACCTCGCCGGGCGCGCGCGGTTCAACGCGGGTCGACAGCGGGGTTTCATTGCCGACCATCATGCGGGCGATGTCGTCGGTGCTCACTTCGGCCGGATTGCACTCGCCGGTCACCCGGCCCTGGCGCAGCACGGTGGCGCGGTGGCACAGGTCGCGCACTTCCTGCAGCTTGTGGCTGATGAACAGAATGCTGCAGCCCTCGTGCGACAGCTGGCGCAGGGTGCGGAACAGGGTTTCGACCTCCTGCGGCGTCAGCACCGAGGTCGGCTCGTCCAGAATCAGCAGAGAGCTTTCCTGAATAAGGCAGCGCACGATTTCGACGCGCTGGCGTTCGCCAATCGACAGGGTGTTGACGTAGCGGCGCGGATCCAGCGCCATGCCGTAATGCTCGGAGACCTCGCTGATGCGCGCCTCCAGCTTGCGCCGGTCGCGGGCCTGATCGGCTGGCAGGCTGAGCGCGATGTTTTCGGCGACAGTCAGGGTTTCAAACAGGGAAAAATGCTGGAATACCATGCCGATGCCCAGTTCGCGGGCATGGGCAGGACCCTGCAGGGTCAGCGGGTGGCCATTCCAGGTGATGCTGCCGGCGTCGGGCTGGATGACGCCGTAGATGATCTTCATCAGGGTGCTCTTGCCGGCGCCATTCTCGCCGAGCAGGGCATGGATTTCGCCTGCGTTGACTGTGAGCTGGACGCCATCGTTCGCCCGGCATCCCGGGTACTCCTTGACGATGTGTTCCAGCTTCAGGCGTTCTGCGGTTGCCATTCAGTTTCCTCTATAGGCGCTTTGCCGGCGATTCAGGGTGACCGGCCGGGCAACGCCCTATTTAATAACTGACCAATCAATCAACATTTGCAACGACAGCAATTTGCTTGCCAAAACCGGGAAAAGTATAAAAAACATATTTTTCGGACTAGTTGGTCAAGTTTTTGCAAATCTACGCTCAGAGCCTGTGTGCGCCGTTGTGCGGCGCTGAGCCTGAACACCGCCTGAAACGGGCCAAACTGCGGATAGAGCGGAGACGAACGTGATTGAGTTCTACCTGAATGGTCAGCCGGAAAAACTTGACCGAGCTGACCCAAACATGAGCATTCTTGACTGGCTGCGCACCAAAAAGCGGCTTAGCGGCACCAAGGAAGGATGCGCATCCGGCGACTGCGGGGCTTGCACCGTACTGATCGGCAGCCCCTCGGCCGACGGCGGGCTGCATTATACGGCAATCAACAGCTGCATCAGCCTGGTCGGTTCGCTGCACGGTAAACATCTGATCAGCGTTGACGCCCTGCAGGCTGATAACGCCCATCCGGTGCAGACCGCGATGGTCGAATGCAGCGGCTCGCAATGCGGGTTCTGTACGCCGGGCTTCATCATGTCGATGGTTTGCCTGCACCAGCAGGTAGCCGGCAAGAACGGCAGCGCCAGCGAGCATCAGTTGATGGAAGCACTGGCCGGCAACCTTTGTCGCTGCACCGGTTATCGGCCGATTATCGAGGCCGGCCGGCGCACCCTGGTGGATGCGGTGCAGCACTGGGATGGTGCTGCGCTGTTCGAGCCGGCGCCGGCCGGGCAGTTCGCCGCGACCCGTTCCACTGCGGCCAGCCTGCAGGACGACGAGGGCAAGCGCTTCGACGCGCCGGTCGAGCTGAGTGAACTGCGCAACCTGCTGGCGGCCAATCCGGATGCCCGTCTAGTCGCCGGCAGCACCGATCTGGCGCTGGAAATCACCCAGCAGTTGAAGGTGCTGCCGCAACTGGTCTCAGTCGAGCAGATCACCGAACTGCATGCCGTGGAATGTGACGAGCAAAATCTGACCATCGGATCGGCTGCGACCTACAGCGAGTTCGGAGCGACTCTCAGTGCCGACTGGCCGGCCTTTGCGCCGATGCTCGAACGCCTCGGTTCGCTGCAGATCCGTAACCGTGGCACCCTCGGCGGGAATATCGGTAACGCTTCGCCCATCGGTGACATGCCGCCACCGCTGATTGCCCTGGGTGCCGACATTCAGCTCGACAGTGAAAATGGCGAGCGCTGGATTGCGCTGCAAGACTTCTTCGTGGACTACAAGAAAACCGTGCTGGCGCCGGGCGAGTTCATCCGCGCGGTGCGGGTGCCGCGTCCACAGGCCAACGAAAAACTGTTCATCTACAAGATCTCCAAGCGGCTGGATGACGATATTTCTGCGGTGCTGGGCGCCTTCTGGCTGCAGTTCGACGGCGATACCGTCGGTGACTGCCGGCTGGCCTTCGGTGGCATGGCCGGCATTCCCAAGCGTGCAGCGGGCGCCGAGGCGGCGTTGCGTGGTGCCCGGTTCGATGAAACGGCGGTGGCCGCTGCGCAGGCGGCGCTGGCAACCGACTTCACGCCGCTGTCCGATGTGCGCGCCTCGGCCAGCTACCGCACCACGGTAGCCGGCAACCTGCTGCTGCGCGCCCTGTATGAATTCCGCGCCGGCGATGCCGGCAAGGCCCAGCTGATGGTGACCGACTATGCGTAAACTGCCCCGTGATGTACCCCGTCCGAGTGGCCAGCCGCTCGGTGTTGCCGGTCAGAGCACCCTGCACGAAAGCGCCTGGCTGCATGTAACCGGCACCGCCCGTTATATCGACGACCTGCCCGAGCCCGAAGGCCTGCTGCACGCAGCGGTGGGTCACAGCGCCCGGCCGCATGCGCGTATCACCAGACTCAATCTGGAAGCCGTGCGTGCCTACCCCGGCGTGGTTGCCGTATTCACCATGGCCGACGTACCCGGTCACACCGACATCGGCCCGGTGTTCCCGGGTGATCCGGTGCTGGCGGGTGAGGTGGTCGAGCATATCGGCCAGCCGATCTTTGCCGTCGCCGCGACCAGTCACACCGCCGCGCGCAAGGCAGCGAAGCTGGCCGAGGTCGAATACGAGGATCTGCCGGCCATCTTTGATACCCGCGAGGCACTGGCCAAACAGTTCTTCGTGCGCCCCAGTCACACCCAGCATCGCGGTGATCCGGACGCCGCACTGGCGGCTGCACCGCACCGCCTGCAGGGCGAGATCAACGTCGGCGGGCAGGAACACTTTTACCTGGAAGGCCAGGCCTGCTTGGCGCTGCCGCAGGAAGATGGCGGCATGTTTGTGCACACGTCCAGCCAGCACCCGGCCGAAGTGCAGAAGCTGGTGGCCGAGGTGCTGGGCATCCCGCTGCATGCGGTGACGGCCTCGGTACGCCGCATGGGTGGCGGCTTTGGTGGCAAGGAAACCCAGGCCGCGCCGGTCGCCTGTGTGGCCGCGCTGCTGGCCAATGCCACCGGGCGGCCGGTCAAGTATCGGCTCTCGCGCCCGGATGACATGGTGCAGACCGGCAAGCGCCACGACTTCTTCAACACCTACGACATCGGTTTTGACGAGCAGGGCGTAATTCAGGGCGCCGAGATCATGGTAGCCGGCCGTTGCGGCTTCTCGCCGGACCTGTCCAATGCGATTGTCGAGCGGGCCATGTTCCACTCCGACAATGCCTATTACCTTGATCAGGCGCGGGTGACCGGCCACTGCTGCAAGACTCACACGGTGTCCAATACGGCCTTCCGTGGTTTCGGCGGCCCGCAGGGCATGATGGTGATCGAACAGGCGGTGGATGACATTGCCCGTTATCTGCGACTGGACCCGCTGGAGGTGCGCAAGCGCAATCTCTACCGCGCAGGCCGCGATACCACCCATTACGGCCAGACCATCACCCATCACGTGCTGCCGGAATTGATCAGTCAGCTGGAAACCAGCGCCGACTATCAGGCCCGTCGCGCCGAGATTACCGCTTTCAACCGCCAGAGCCCGGTGCTCAAGCGCGGGCTGGCGCTGACCCCGGTCAAGTTCGGTATCTCGTTCACCGCCAAGCACCTCAATCAGGCGGGCGCGCTGGTGCTGATCTATACCGACGGCAGCCTGCAGGTGAACCACGGCGGCACCGAGATGGGTCAGGGCCTGTACATCAAGATCGCGCAGGTGGTTGCTGCGGCGTTCCAGATCGATGTCGATAAGGTCAAGGTGACTGCGACCCGCACCGACAAGGTGCCCAATGCCTCGCCGACCGCCGCCTCCTCCGGCTCCGATCTGAACGGCATGGCTGCGCTGGACGCCTGCGAGAAGATCAAGGCGCGGCTGGTTACCTTTGGCGCCGAGCTGTTTGGCTGCGAAGAAGCGCAGGTGCGCTTCGAGAACAACCAGGTGGTCGCCGGTGACGCCCGCATGGACTGGGGCGACTTCATCCAGAAGGCCTATCTGAATCGGGTGTCGCTGTCGTCCTCCGGCTTCTATGCCACGCCGAACATCTACTACGACCATGCCAAGGGTCAGGGCCATCCGTTCCTGTATTACGCCAACGGGGCAGCCTGCTCCGAGGTGGTGCTCGATACCCTGACCGGCGAATACCGCGTGCTGCGTACCGACATCCTGCACGATGCCGGCCAGTCGCTGAACCCGGACATTGATATCGGCCAGATCGAGGGCGGCTTCGTTCAGGGCATGGGCTGGCTGACCACCGAGGAGCTGGTCTACAGCGATAACGGCCGACTGCTGACCACCGGGCCCGCGACCTACAAGATCCCGGCAATTTCCGATACGCCGCCGGATCTGCGCGTCAACCTGCTGGCCAACAGCCCGAACAAGGAAGCCACCGTGTTCCGCTCCAAGGCGGTCGGCGAGCCGCCGCTGATGCTCGGCATTGCGGTCTGGAGCGCGCTGCGTGATGCGGTCGCCAGCCTCACCGACGGTTGCTATTGCCCGCCGCTGGATACCCCGGCCACGCCCGAGCGCATGCTCAATGCCGTCAACGCCGCGAAGGCCTGGCAGGCCGCGCAGCAGGAGGCCGTGTGATGAACAGAAACCTGCGCTGGTTCGAGGCGGTCGCCGACTGCGAGCAGCGCGGCGAGCCCTATGTGCTGGTGACCGTGGTTGGCGTCACTGGCTCGGTGCCGCGTGAGCCGTCGAGCAAGATGGTGATTACCGGCGAACACACCTGGGACACCATCGGTGGCGGTCATCTGGAGTATCTGGTGACCGCCCGGGCCCGCGAGCAGCTGGCCGTCAGCCGTTTCGAGACGGTGCTGGAGCACTTCCCGCTGGGCGCTTCGCTGGGCCAGTGCTGCGGCGGCAGCGTCTCGGTGCTGCTCGAAGGCCAGCCCGGCAGTGATGCGCAACTGGTGGTGTTTGGCGCCGGCCACGTGGCGCAGGCGCTGATGGCGATTATGGGCCAGCTGCCCTGGCAGGTGACGCTGGTGGATTCCCGCGCCGAGGTGTTCCCGGCTGACCTGGCGCCGAATATCAGGGCGCTGCACAGCGACGATCCGGTCGGCGATGCCCCGGTGCTGTGCCGTGGCCGCCATGTGCTGATCCTGACCCACAATCACCAGCTCGACTACGACCTGTGCCGCGCCCTGCTGGACGCCGGCGATGCTGCCTCGATTGGCCTGATCGGCTCGCAGACCAAGGCCGACCGCTTCCGTCAGCGGCTGGCCCATCGCGGCTACAGCGACGAGCAGATCGCCCGAATTCGCTGCCCGGTCGGCCGCAGCGACGTACCCGGCAAGCGACCGATGGAAGTGGCCGTATCGATCAGCGCCGAGCTGCTGTCGTTCGGCACCGCCAGCCAGAGCCGTGGCCCGCGCCGCGGGGTCAGCTGGCCGCAATTGCGAGATTTGATGAAACACGAGCCTGAAACACCGCAACAGCCGGTGGAGACAAAATGACCCTGGAACAGCTGAACACCCTGCCTGAAGACGAGGCGCTGGCGGTCTTTCGTGACTGCTGCGCCGCCGACGCCTGGGCGCGCCCTATGGTTGCCGCCCGCCCCTACCACAGTGCCGAAGCGCTGCATGGCACGGCCCGTGCGCTCTGGCCCAATCTGCACGAGGCCGACTGGCTGGTCGCCTTTGAAGCACACCCGAAGATCGGCGACATCAAGAGCCTGAAGGCCAAGTACGCCAGCACCGAAGCGCTGGCCAGTGGCGAGCAGGCCGGTGCGCGCGTTGCACCCGATGCGGTGCTGCAGCGCCTGAAGGACGGCAACGACGCCTATCTGCATAAATTCGGCTTTATCTTCATCGTCTGCGCCACCGGCAAGAGCGCCGAACAGATGCTTGAGCTGCTGGAGCAACGCCTGCCCAACAGCCGCGAGCAGGAACTGCGCATCGCCGCCGAAGAGCAGGCCAAGATCACCCACATTCGTCTGGACAAGCTGCTATGAGCAAGAGCCCGATTACCACCCATATTCTCGACCTCGGCAGCGGCAAGCCCGCCGCCGGTGTGCGCATTACCCTTGAACAGCAGCAGGGCGACAGCTGGGTCACGCTGGCCAGCGCCGAAACCGACGCCGACGGCCGCGTGCTGAACGGTTTTGGCAGCGAAGCGGTCGCCGGTGTCTATCGCCTGACCTTCGACACCGACGGCTATTACGCGGCCCAGGGCCTGCGCTGTTTTTACCCGCAGGTCACCATCGCCTTCCGCCTGGACGATGTGCAGGCCCATTACCACGTGCCGCTGCTGCTCAACCAGTGGGGCTATTCGACCTACCGGGGGAGCTAGGATGACGACCAACTCTGATGCCGTTGGCGTGTCGGCCTTCCGCGGCCCACTGCTGCACTTTTTGTCCGAACCGGGCCTCGGTGCGCCCGATCCGGCCAGTTACAGCTACTTCAGCGACGGCCTGCTGGTGGTTGCCGATGGCCGGGTGCAGGCGGTGGGTGACGCCGCCGAGCTGTTGCCGACCCTGCCGGCGGGTACCGCGGTCGAGCATTCGCCGGAGGGGCTGATCCTGCCCGGCATGATCGATACCCACGTACACATGCCGCAGCTGGCGGTGATGGCCAGTTACGGCACCCAGCTGCTGGAGTGGCTGGAAACCTACACCTTCCCGACCGAATCACGCTTTGCCGACGCCGACTGGTCGGCCAAGCAGTCCAAGGTCTTCCTCGACCTGCTGCTGGCGCACGGCACTACCTCGGCGCTGGTGTTCAGCACCTCGCACAAGGTCGCCAGCGAGGCGCTGTTCAGCGCCGCGCATGACTACAACATGGCGATCACCACCGGCCGGGTGATGATGGACTGCAACGCCCCGGACGGCGTACGCGACACCGCCGAGGCCAGCTATGAGGAGAGCCGCGAGCTGATCGCCCGCTGGCACGGCACCGGTCGTCAGCGTTACGCCGTGACCCCGCGCTTTGCTGCGACCTCGACCCATGAGCAGCTGACCTACGCCGGCAAGCTGATGACCCAGGCCGAGGGCCTGTTGATGCAGACCCACTGGGCCGAGAACAAGGCCGAGATCGCCTGGATTGCCGAGCTGTTCCCGGACCGCGCCAGCTATCTGGATGTTTACGATCACTTTGGTCTGCTCGGCCCACGAAGCGTGCTGGCGCACGGTATTCACATCGACGACGCCGACCGCGCCCGGCTGGCCGAAACCGGCACTCGCATCGCCTTCTGCCCGACCTCCAACACCTTCCTCGGCAGCGGCCTGTTCGATCTGGCCAGCGCCCGCGCGGCGAATGTCGAGGTCGGCCTGGCGTCGGATGTTGGCGGCGGCACCAGCCTGTCGATGCTGGTCACCATGGCCGAGGCCTACAAGGTCTGCCAGCTGCGCGGCCAGAGCCTCAACCCGTTCCAGGCGTTCTACATGGCGACCCTCGGCAACGCCAGGGTGCTGCATCAGGAGGCCGAGACCGGCAACCTGGCACCCGGCAAGATGGCGGACTTTCTGATCATCGACCGTGCCGCCAGCCCGATTCAGCAACTCAAGCACAGCGCCGAGCGCGATCTGTCGGGCATCCTGTTCGACCTGATGATCCTCGGCGACGACCGCAGCATTCGTCGCACCTACATCGCCGGCCAGTGCCGCTACGATCGCGACGCCGCACAAGGAGCAGCCCATGCTGGTCTATCTGTCTGAATGGCTCAGCCTGATCATCCGCTGGTTCCACGTGATTGCCGGGGTCGCCTGGATCGGCGCCTCGTTCTACTTCGTCTGGCTCGACAACAACCTGCGCGAGCCGCCGGCGTGGAAGAAGCAGAAAGGCATCAAGGGTGACCTCTGGGCCATCCACGGTGGCGGCTTCTACGAGGTGGCCAAGTACGAAGTCGGCCCCGAACAGATGCCGTCCGACCTGCACTGGTTCAAGTGGGAGGCCTACAGCACCCTGCTAAGTGGCCTGGCGCTGCTGGCCGTGGTGTATTACATGGGCAACCCCGGCTACCTGATCGATCCGAGCAAGCTGGCGCTCAGCGGTGCCGGCGCTGTTGCCATCGGTGTGGGCACGCTGGTGGCGGTCGTCGCGTTGTATGAGGCGCTGATTCGCAGCCCGCTGGCGCGCAACGGCATGGCCTTTGGCGTGGTGCTGTATCTGATTCTGGTGGCGGTTGCCTTCGGTTTGTATCAGGTGTTTGCCGGTCGCGGAGCGTACATTCACGTTGGTGCGGTGATCGGCACCATCATGGTCGGCAACGTCTTCCTCGGTATCGTGCCGGCCCAGCGCGCGCTGGTGAATGCGGTGGCCCGTGGCGAGAAACCGGGTGCAGAGGTGGTGATGTTGGCTCAGCGCGCCATGCTGCGCTCGCGCCACAACAACTACCTGACCCTGCCGGTGCTGTTCATCATGATCAGCAACCACTACCCGATGTTCTACGCCAACGCTTACGGTTGGGCGGTGCTGGCGGCGATCGGTGCGATCACGGCCTACGCGCGGCACTTCTTCAACCTGCGCAATCAGGGCCAGTTCAAGCCGTCGATTCTGGTTGTCAGCGCGCTGGCCACCGTTGCCCTGATCTGGGCTATGGCGCCGAGCGCACCGGCGAGAATCGACAGCCACGCGGCAGAAGAAGGGGCTGCAGTGACCCGGGTTGCCGACGCCGACATCAGCCAGCTGCTGGCCACCCACTGCCAGGCCTGTCACGCGGTCAAGCCCACCAGCCCGGCCTTCCAGGCCCCGCCGGCCGGCATCGTGCTGGACAGTCTCGAGCACCTCCAGCAGCACCGCGACAAGGTCTATCAGGCCGCGGTTGCCACCGAGTACATGCCGCTCGGCAACATGACCGGCATCACCCCCGAGGAGCGTGATCTGCTCGGCAAGTGGCTGCAGGAAAATCCCTGAGGTTGAACGGAGGTAGGCCGTGCGACCTTGACCCCGGGCACGGCATGCCGTGCCCCGGTGTTCGCGACTTCTCCAAACCTTGCGTAGGGGCACAGCATGCTGTGCCCGTTCGGTGGTGCGTTCTGCATCCTTCGTTGCGAAGGGCTCCGCATCCGTTTGACCGGGTTGTTGCGCCATGTTCCACCTGCGCAGACGCTGCGCAAAACGGAATGGAGCATTGCCATGGCGGCGCCACCTCGTATTCCTGTGCGGCGATCCGTCCGGCTGCGCAGGTTCGATTACCGATCCCCGAACGTCTTTTTCATAACGCTATGTACCGGGCAACGGCGTTGCTCGCTGGGTCGAATCGACGACGGAGTGATGCATCCCTCCACGCTGGGCTGCTTGGTTGAGCGTCTCTGGCGTCAGATCCAGCTGCGTTTTCCGCACGTCTTAACTGATGATCTGGTCCTTATGCCTAACCATCTGCACGGCGTCTTGCAGATCAGCACTGAGGCTGACCTCACGCAGAAGATTTTGCAGCAAGAGGGTTTTGGCAAGCCGGTTCCAGGATCGCTGCCCACTGTGATGCGCTCATTCAAATCGGCGGTGACGCGAGAGGCGCGATTGCGTGGTCTGCTGGTCAATGGTGTGGTTTGGCAGCGGGGGTATTACGAGCATGTCATCCGTAACGAGCAGGATTATCAGCGCATCGCGCAGTACATGGCAGATAACCCGGTACGTTGGCAGCAGGACTGATTCTATGTTGCAGATTGAAGGTGTTCGCGACTTCTCCAAACCTTGCGTAGATACCGTCTTCCCGATCAGTGTGCAAGTGCTCTGATCGGGTCGAACGGCTGACCTGATTTCAGTACGCCGTAGATGAGGTGCAGCAGCTTACGCATGGCTGCGCAGACAACCAGCCGACCAGTTTTACCGCGTT
>NZ_JBSXON010000052.1:0-71229 GCF_056859475.1 Halopseudomonas sp. L-58 | reverse complement strand
AGGCAAGGTCAGCATCAAACTGGCGTGTGTGTCGTTTGGCATCAGCACGACCTGCTATCGCTACCAGCCACGGTTGTCGGAAGAAAATGCCGAGATCGCCGATCACCTAATCCGACTCACACATAACCAACGCAACTGGGGGTTCGGCCTGTGCTTCCTGTATCTGCGTAACGTGAAAGGTTATCGCTGGAACCACAAACGGGTGTATCGGATATATCGGGAGCTGGAGTTGAACCTGCGGATCAAGCCGCGCAAGCGCATCGTGCGAGAGAAGCCCGAGCCACTGGCTGTGCCGGAGGCAATCAATCACTGCTGGTCGATGGACTTCATGCACGATCAGTTGGCCGACGGTCGCAGCTTCCGCCTGTTCAACCTGATCGACGACTTCAACCGCGAGGCCCTGACCATGGATATCGATCTGTCATTGCCGGCAGAGCGGGTGGTGCGCGCACTGGATCAAGTGATCGAGTGGCGTGGCAAGCCCCAAATTATCCGCAGCGACAATGGCCCGGAATACATCAGCAGCAAGCTCGTGCTATGGGCGGAAAAGCACGGCATTCGACTGGAGCATATCCAGCCCGGTAATCCACAGCAGAATCCCTACGTCGAGCGCTACAACCGCACGGTGCGCTACGACTGGCTGGGCCATTACTTGTTCGAGTCCATCGCCGAGGTGCAGGAGCATGCAACGCGCTGGGTATGGATATACAATCACGAACGGCCAAACATGGCCCTGGGTGGCATCACCCCCAAACAGAAGTTGGCTCTCGTGGCCTGACCTCTACTTCTGGCGAGCACTAAAAATGGGGGGATTACCCCCCGTTCTACGCCCAGGAAGTGGGTCTGAACATGGCGCTGATGGCGCTGGTGCTGGTCATCGCTCGCCTGTCTGATGTGGTGACCGATCCGCTGATCGGTACGCTGAGTGATCGCTGGCGTACCCGCTTTGGCCGGCGCAAGCCCTGGCTGGTGATGGGGGTGCCGTTGATGCTGGCGGGAACGGTGATGATATTCATGCCTCCGGACGGAGCAGGCATTGGTCATCTGTTGCTCTGGACGGTGCTGATGTACCTGGGCTGGACCATGGTGACCCTGCCGTATGGCGCCTGGGGCGCGGAGCTGTCCAATCAGTATCACCAGCGCAGTCGGGTGGTGGCCTCCCGTGAGGGGTTCGTGCTGATCGGGCTGTTTCTGGCGGCGCTCGCGCCGGCGCTGGTGCAGGCACTGGGGGCGCGCTATCAGGCGGGCCAGACTGACGGCTGGCTGATGGAGACAGCGGTATTGCTGTTCGGCAAGGATGGTGAGCTGGGTATCGGCTACGGTCCGATTCTCGCCGTCATGGCCTGGATGCTGCTGATTCTGCTGCCGTTAACCGTGTTCTGGGTCGTGGGTGCGGTCAAGGAAGCGCCCCCACAGTCGGCGCAGCGGACCGATTGGAAGAAGGGCCTGCGGGTAATGAAGAACAACGGCCCGTTCAAGCGAATGATTCTGATGCTGCTGGTTGTGGTTACCGGCGAAGCGTTCCGCAATGCGCTGTCGGTGTTTTTCATGCAGCACGTCATTCAGATTCAGGGCCAGATCGGTCTGATGTATCTGCTGTACTTTGGCATTGGCATTGTCGGCATTCCGTTCTGGCTGCATGTGGGCAAACGCATCGGCAAGCATCGCGCTTTCTGTGCAGCGCTGGCCATCTCCAGCACCAGTATCCTCGGCATGTTTTTCCTTGGGGCTGGGCAGCTGTTGCCCTTTGCCGTGCTGTTTGCGATCAAGGGCTTCTGCTTTGCCGCGTTCCAGTTCCTGCCGCTGTCGATGCTGGCCGATATTGTCGACCTGGATACCGCTCGTAGCCGGGAGCATCGCACCGGTCTGTTTTTCGCCATCAGCGGCATGGCGCAGAAAGCGGCGATGGCCTTGGGCCTGGGTTTATCGCTTGGTCTGCTGTCGCTGGTGGGCTTTGACGCCAAGGCTGTTGAGCACAGTGCCCATCAGTTGTTATCGCTGCGCGTACTGTACATCCTCGGGCCGGTTCTGCTTTACATGACGGCGTTCTTCATCGCCTGGCGCTATCCGCTGACAGCCGCGCGGCAGGAGCGCATTCACGGCTGGGTTGTACGCCGTGAGGCACGGCTGAGCGTGACGGCTGTCTCTCGCTGAGCCGTCTATTGGCGATTTTGTCGGCACATTCCGCGCGCGGGTGTGCCGACATTGGGTATGCTGGCGTCCTGAACAGGAAGCGGGTGGTGCTGGTATGCCACCCGAGTCGCACATCTGACCTGAAGGACGCGCAGGATCATGTCGGAACACTCGCAGTTTCGTTTGCTGGGCAGCAAACGGTTTCTCCCTTTTTTCCTCAGCCAGCTGCTTGGCGCCTTTAATGACAATCTCTTCAAGCAGGCGCTGATTCTGGCGATCCTGTTCAAGCTGAGTTTCAACGCCGACCGCGATCTGCTGATCAACCTCAGCGCATTGCTTTTTATTCTGCCTTTCTTTCTGTTTTCGGCGCTGGGTGGACAGTTCGGCGAGAAGTTCGACAAGGATATGCTGATCCGCCGCATCAAGCTGGGCGAGGTCGGCATCATGTTGCTGGGAGCGCTTGGGCTCTGGCTTGGCAGCCTGCCGCTGTTGCTGGTGGTGCTGTTTGCGATGGGCACGCAGTCGGCGCTGTTTGGCCCGGTCAAATACTCGATTCTGCCGCAGGCGCTGGCAGAGGACGAACTGGTCGGCGGCAATGCGCTGGTCGAGATGGGCACCTTTCTGGCGATTCTGGGTGGCACACTCTGCGCAGGCATTCTCATGGCCTCGGGCGGCTGGGCTGCGCTGGTGGGTGGCTCGGTGGTGCTGGTCGCCATCGGTGGCTATCTGGCGGCGTGCCGAATTCCTGCGGCTAGCGCCGGCCTGCCGAACCTGGCCATCGACTGGAATATTTTCCGCCAGTCTTGGGTGATTCTGCGATTGGGCTTGAAAGAGCAGGTGCCGTCGGTGTCGCGCTCGATTCTCGGCAACTCCTGGTTCTGGTTCCTCGGCGCAACCTATCTGATCCAGATCCCCGGTTTTGCCAAGGATTACCTGCACGGAGATGAAAGCGTTGTGACGCTGATTCTGACCGTCTTTTCGGTAGGTATAGCGCTGGGCTCGGTGCTGTGCGAGCGGTTGTCCGGGCATAAGGTCGAGATTGGCCTGGTACCCTTCGGCTCCCTTGGGTTGAGCGTGTTTGGCCTGCTGATCTGGAGTCTTTCAGGCAGCATTGCCGTCGGGGCTTCGCCCTATGACTGGATAGAATTGCTCAAGCAGCCGGGCGCCTGGGGTGTGATGGGCAGTATTCTCGGGTTGGGCGTGTTTGGCGGCTTTTACATCGTGCCGCTGTATGCATTGATTCAGTCACGCAGCCATGAGGATGAGCGCGCGCGCGTCATTGCCGCCAATAACATCCTCAATGCCTTGCTGATGGTGTGCTCGGCGATTCTCGCGATCGTCATGCTCAGTGTGCTGGAGCTGTCGATCCCGACCCTGTTCCTGACCATTTCGCTGCTTAACCTGCTGGTCAACGGCTACATCTTCAAGGTGGTGCCCGAGTTCAGCATGCGCTTTCTCATCTGGCTGCTGGGCCACTCCATGTACCGGGTTGAGCACCGTAATCTGGAAGCGATTCCGGATGAGGGCCCCTGCGTGCTGGTCTGCAACCACGTGTCGTTTGTGGATGCGTTGCTGATTGGCGGCGCAGTGCGCCGCCCCGTGCGCTTTGTCATGTATTACAAGATTTACCAGCTGCCGGTGCTCAACTTTGTTTTCCGCACCGCCGGTACGGTCCCGATTGCCGGTCGTCAGGAAGATGAGGCAGTGTACGAGGCTGCCTTCAAGCGTATTTCCGAGTATCTGCGGGCGGGGGAGGTGGTGTGTATCTTCCCGGAGGGCAAGCTGACCGCCGATGGCGAGATGGATGTGTTTCGTGCCGGCATCACGCGGATTCTGGAAAGCGACCCGGTACCGGTCATCCCGATGGCATTGCAGGGGTTGTGGGGCAGCTTCTTCAGTCGTGACCCGAGAAAGGGCTTCTTCCGCCGCTTCTGGTCGCGGGTCGGGCTGGTTGCGGGCGAGCCTGTTGCTCCCGAAGATGCATTGCCCGAGCGCCTGCATCAGCAGGTATTGGCGTTGCGCGGGGCTCGGCGCTGAGCTCGGTGGTACGCAACAACACTGGACCACAATCCTGCGCAGGGACGCAGTGCTGCGTCCGAAGGCCGTGACCAGCGCGCTGCGGCCGAGTTGCGGACGCGACATGTCGCGTCCCTACGGGTAGCGATCAGTGGTTGTGGCCACCGACGCCATGGGCGTGGCCGTGGGCCAGCTCTTCTTCGGTAGCTGCGCGCACGTCCAGGATCTCGACGTTGAAGGTCAGCTCACGGCCGGCCAGCGGGTGGTTGGTATCAACCAGAATCTGGGACAGCCCGGGCTTGACTACCACAACCTGACGCGGGCCCTGCTCGGTCTGCAGCACGGCGATCATGCCCGGCTTCCACTTTTTGGCGCCTTGCAGGTACTTGGCCTGCACTTTCTGCAGGGCGTCTTCGCGCGGTTGGCCATAGGCCTTCTCCGGTGGGATGGTGACGCTGAAGGATTCGCCTGCGCTGCGACCCTCCATGGCTTCCACCAGACCATCAATCAGACCTGTCTGACCATGCAGATACAGCACCGGCTCATGCTCGCGAGAGGATTCGATCGGGCCATCGGCATCGGACAGGTCGTAGTGAAACTGGACAACGGTTTTCTCGGCAATCTGCATGGTTCAATTCGCTTGGGTTGAGTGATCAAAGGCGGTCATTATCCAGACTCGAGCAGTATATTTCCATCCGCGCTTCAGTTGCCCCAGAGTTCCTCCAGGCGTGCATCACGGCCGCAGGTGGTGCGGTAGAAGTTATAGCGCAGCGGATTTTTCTGGTAGTAGTCCTGGTGGTACTCCTCGGCCGGGTAAAACGGCTGACGCGGCAGAATCAGCGTGGCGATCGGCTGCTCGAATCGGCCAGAACGCGCCAAGGCCTCGCGCGAAGCCTCCAGTAGGGCCTTTTGTTCGTCGTTGGCGTAGTAGAGCGCACTGCTGTACTGGCTGCCATGATCACAGAACTGGGCATTGGGTGTGATCGGGTCGATGGTCTTCCAGAAGGCTTCCACCAGTGTGGCGTAGCTGGTCTTGCTCGGGTCGAAGAACACGGCCACCGATTCGATATGGCCGGTGCCACCAGCAGACACTTGCTGGTAATCAGCGGTGCTGGCTTCTCCGCCGGTGTAGCCCGAAATGGTTTCGACGACGCCGGGCATCTTGTCGAAATCCGACTCGGTGCACCAGAAACAGCCGCCGGCAAACACCGCCATCTCCGTACCGGCAGGCCCTTCGGTAATCGCCTCATTGGCAAAACTGGCCGGCGCAATCAACAGCAGACCAAGCAGTATTGAGCGGATCATGCGTCACCTCGCAGGGCCGGCAGTGGCTCGCCGGCGGCAATGAACTTAAGGGCCACGCCGTTGTTGCACCAGCGCTCACCGCGCGGCGGCGGACCATCATTGAATACGTGCCCCTGATGCCCGCCACAGCGAGCGCAGTGGTACTCGGTGCGCGGCCAGATCAGCGCGTAATCCTGTTTGGTGCCCATGTGGCCAGCTATCGGCTGGGTAAAGCTGGGCCAGCCGGTACCGCTGTCAAACTTGTGCTCGGATGAGAACAGCGGCAGGTGGCAGGCGGCGCACACATAGGTGCCGTTGTCGTACAGCTTGTCCAGCGGGCTGCTGCCGGGGCGTTCGGTATCTTCCTCGAAGAGCACTTTCCAGGCGGCTTCCGAGACCTTGTCACGCCAGTAATCCGGGCTGAGATCCAGAGCTTGTACTGTCGATTCATGGAAGGCATCGGCAGCCTGGGCGTTGGCGGTCAACAGGGGCAAGGCCGGTGCGGCCATCAGGCCGGAAAGCAGGGTGCGGCGTTTCATGGTCGTTCCTGTGCTGTGAGTTCAATTATCAGACGCCTTGCAGGGGCATTTGTTACATCGAGTCTGAATGATCATTCGGAATGATTGTGGCTGAGACAGCTTGGCGGTGTGTCCCATGGTAGGTAAATTAGCCATTCCAATCCCATAACAGAGTAGAACAACAATGATCGGATTACGGATACGTACCCTGTTGGGCGGGATGTTGCTCGCCGGCGGCCTCGTCTCTGGCAGTTGGGCTGACAGCGCGCCCGAGGCGTTCTCCCAGCAGCGTCTGGATGCCTTTGGTGCGGCGATGGCCGAGGAAGTCCAGCAGGGGCGAATCGCGGGCATTGCAACGCTGGTCTACCAACACGGTGAGGTGGTACAGCGTGGCCAATACGGGTTTGCCGACCGTGAGCAGGGCAAGCCGCTGACGCCCGACAGCCTCTACAAGATTTTCTCGCTGACCAAGCTGGTGACGGGCACTGCGCTGCTGACGCTCTACGACGAGGGGCGTTTCGAGCTGGATGAGCCGGTCGGTAAATACATTCCCGAGCTGCAAAATCTTCAGGTTGCCATCGCCGATGGCCCGGACGGTATGCCCGAGACGGAGCCGGCAGCGCATCCGGTCACCATTCGTGAGCTGATGACCCACACCGGCGGCTTTACCTATGGTCGCTTCGGCAATACCCAGGTCGATCAGCTGTATGTCAAGGCGGATATTCAGAACCCCGATTCCACCTTCGCCGACATGATGGCCAAGCTGCAGCACATTCCGCTGCTCTATCAGCCGGGCACCGTATGGAATTACAGCATCTCGGTTGATATTCAGGCCTATCTGGTCGAGGTGCTGTCGGGCAAATCGTTTGATGTCTACCTGCAGGAGCGCCTGTTCGATCCGCTGAAGATGGTCGATACCGATTTTTATGCGCCGGCAGGCAAGGCCGAACGACTGGCGCTGTCCTACAAGCCACAGGAAGACGGTTCGCTGGCGCCGTTGCCCAATACACCGTTCCTCAGCAAGCCGCGGTTTCTCAATGGTGGCGGCGGGCTGATCTCGTCAATGGATGACTACCTGCGGTTCGCGCGCATGTTGCTGGCTGGCGGCGAGCTGGACGGGGTGCGGATTCTCAAGCCGGAAACGGTCGAGTTGATGCGTCAGAACCAGCTGCCGGAGGGCGTGGACAATATTGGCCCGTTCTTTCCCGGTAACCAGTTTGGCCTGAACGTGGCGGTGGTCAACGACTCGCCCGCTGCGGGTTACTTGCCCGAAGGCACGTTCTGGTGGTGGGGGATTCAAGGGGCCTGGTGCTGGATTGACCCAAGCAACGACGCCATCATCATCGGCATGATGCAGAATACCGACTATCGTCTGTCGCGGATGATTCACGGCAAGGCGAGCAGGGCGCTGTACGGCCCGGCGCAGCCCTGACGCGGTCGCGCGCGGAGAAGCCTGCGGCGTTCTCCGCGCACTGCGGGCTCAGGCAGAGCGACCGGTATCCAGTACCTGCTCCAGTGGCAGCTGGGCGTGCAGATTGACGCTGCCCTGGGCTGGAAACACGACCAGGTGCTCCGCCGCGACCCGAAGCCCGACCTCGTCGCCGGGCTGATGGTCGGCGTGGCTGGGAAACAGGGCTTCCAGCTGGGTGCCGGTCTGCAGTTGCATACGGTAGAGGATGGTTGCGCCCTGGAAGGTGCGATCAATAATTCGCGCCCGCAGCTCGCTGTGAGCATCTCCCACCAGGTCATCCGGCCGTAACAGGACATCGACCGCACCGCCTACCGGCAGCTGGTAAGCACGGTTGCCGTGAATGACTCCCAGCTCGGTCTGTACCGTGTCGCTGGAGAGCAGTTGCCCACGAATGAAGTAACCCTGACCGATGAAGCTGGCAACAAAGGGCGTCGCCGGTTCGTGGTAGAGGTTGTACGGGGTGTCCCATTGCTGCAGTTGGCCGTCTTTCAGCACGCCGACGTGATCGCACACGGCAAAGGCCTCGGCCTGATCATGGGTCACCAGCATGGCACTGATACCGCGGGACTTGAGAATGTCGCGCACTTCAGCCGAGAGTCGGCGGCGCAGTTCACCATCGAGATTGGAGAAGGGTTCATCCAGCAACAGCAGACGCGGGTTGGGAGCCATGGCCCGAGCCAGCGCAACGCGCTGCTGTTGACCGCCGGACAGCTCATGCGGATAGCGTGAGCCCAGCTTGTCCAGCTTGACCAGAGCCAGAAGCTCTTCGACGATGCGTTTGCGATCCGGACTCTTGTGAATGCCGAAGCCGACATTTTCGGCGACGGTCAGATGCGGGAACAGTGCATAGTCCTGAAACACCATGCCAATTTGCCGCTGCTCGGGGGCAACTCGCAGGGTTGGGGTGCTAAGGGCCTTGCCATCGAGCAGGATTTCGCCGCCGCTGATGGGTTCAAACCCGGCGATGGCGCGCAGAGTCGTGGTTTTGCCACAGCCGGACGGCCCCAGCAGACAGCCTATGTCACCTTCTCGCAGGCGAATACTCAGGTCGTTGACGATCAACTGCCGGCCATAGCCGCATTTGAGGTTGTTCAGCTCTAGTACCGGGCTGGACATGCTGCCTCACTCAACCAGCAAAAATTCGACCAGCGCCTTTTGAGCGTGCAGGCGGTTTTCGGCCTGATCCCAGACAACGCTGCGCGGATCGTCCATCAGTTCGTCGCTGACTTCCTCTCCGCGGTGGGCCGGAAGGCAGTGCATAAACAGTACGGACTCGTCGGCCGCATCGAGCATCGCAGGCGTGACCTGATAGGGCGCGAACTGCTTCAGGCGTGCTTGTGCTTCGTCTTCCTGGCCCATGGACGCCCAGACGTCGGTATTGACCAGATGGGCGCCGGCAACGGCTTCCATCGGATCGCGCATCACGGTGACACGGTCACCGGCCTGTTGAAGGAACTGCGCCGAGGGCTCGTAGCCTTCCGGGCAGGCGACGCGAAGCTGGAAATCAAACTGGATGGCAGCCTGGATAAAGGTATTGCACATGTTGTTTCCATCGCCAATCCAGGCCACGGTCTTGCCCTTGATCGGACCGCGGTGCTCCAGATAGGTCTGCATGTCGGCCAGCAGCTGGCAGGGGTGCAGGTCGTCGCTCAGGCCATTGATGATCGGCACCTTGGAGTACTGGGCAAAGGTTTCCAGCGTGCTGTGGGCGAAGGTGCGGATCATGATCGCATCGCACATGCTGGACAGTACACGGGCGCTGTCTTCGATCGGCTCGCCGCGGCCCAGTTGGGTGTCACGCGGGGACAGGAAGATGGCCTGGCCACCCAGATGAATCATGCCGGCTTCAAAGGAGACGCGGGTACGGGTCGAGGCCTTTTCGAAGATCATCCCCAGTACGCGGTTTTTCAGCGGCTCGTACACCACGCCCTGGCGATGCAGTGACTTGAGTTCGATGCCGCGCTTGATCAGGCCAATGAGTTCTGCTTCGGAGCAGTCCATCAGCGATAGAAAGTGCCGTGTAGTCATATGTGTACTACCTGAGTTACCTCGGCCGCCCGGCGACCGGAAACAGTGACCCGTACCACGACCTGACGGCCTGGTATCAGCCACAGCAAATAAAGAGAAGCGGGGATCTTATAGGGAAATTCCGGGCAAAGGCAAATAAAGCGGTCTGGCCGGCAGATTCAGTGGCTGAATAGACCCGTATTCTGCCGCGCGCGGCGCGGTGGCGAGCCAACCGCAACAGCCCATAGAATGGCTGATCATAATAATACCTGCCTGGTGAATGACATGTCTGTGACCCACTACCGCGCCTGCCACCTGTGCGAGGCCATCTGTGGCCTGGCGATTGAGACCGAAGGTGACCGCATTCTCTCAATCAAGGGCGACCCGCAAGACCCCTTCAGCCGCGGCCACATCTGCCCCAAGGCGATTGCCCTGCAGGATATCCAGGATGATCCGCAGCGCCTGCGCCGGCCGGTGAAGCGGGTTGACGAGCGCTGGGAAGAGATCAGCTGGGACGAGGCGTTTGCACTGGTGACAGAGCGCCTGGCGGAGATCCAGCAAAAGCATGGCAATAACGCCGTGGGCGTCTACATGGGCAACCCGAATGTGCATAACTACGGCTCCATGACCCATGGCAACTACTTCCTCGGGCAACTGCACACCCGTCAGCGCTACTCGGCCACCTCGGTTGATCAACTGCCGCACCATCTGGTGTCGCTCTGGCTCTATGGCCACATGCTGATGATCCCGATCCCTGATATTGACCACACCGATTACTTCCTGATGCTCGGCGCGAATCCGCTGGCCTCCAATGGCAGCATCATGACCGTGCCGGACGTGACCAAGCGCATCAAGGCGCTGCAGGGGCGGGGTGGCAAGCTGGTGGTGGTCGATCCGCGACGCAGCGAAACCGCTGCCATCGCCAGCGAGCACCTGTTCATTCAGCCAGGCACCGACGTTGCATTGCTGCTTGGCTTGCTCAACACCCTGTTCAGCGAGCAGTTGACCCGCCAGAGCCCGGTGCTGGACAGCACTGCCGGGCTGGCAGAGGTGCGCGATGCGGTTGCCGAGTTCACCGCCGAGCGGATGGCTCCGGCGTGCGGCATTCCAGTCGAACAGATCCGCCAGTTGGCACGTGACTTTGCTGGCGCCGAGCGCGCGGTTTGCTATGGCCGCATGGGCGTGTCGGTACAGCGTTACGGCACCCTCTGCCAGTGGCTGATTCAGGTCATCAACCTGGTCACCGGCAATGTGGATGTGCCCGGCGGTTCACTGTTTCCGGAGCCTGCGTTTGAGGTGGCATCGGCCCGGCGCCCCGGCCATTTTGACAAGTGGCGCTCGCGGGTATCGGGTTTGCCGGAGTTCAATGGCGAGCTGCCGGTTGCTGCGCTGGCTGAGGAAATTCTCACCCCGGGCGAGGGGCAGATACGCGCGTTGGTCACCTCGGCGGGTAACCCTGTGCTGTCCACGCCCAACGGTCGTCAGCTTGATGCAGCGCTGGAGAGTCTGGAGTTCATGGTCAGTGTGGACCTCTATATCAACGAGACCACCCGTCACGCCGACGTCATTCTGCCGCCCACCGCGTCGCTGGAACACGATCACTACGACATCACGTTCAACAACTTCGCTGTGCGCAACGTCACCCGCTATAACCAGCCTGTGTTGAGTAAGCCCGAGGGCGCGTTGCACGATTGGGAGATATTTGTCGGACTAGGCAAGGCCTTTGCCGCTGCCACCGGGCAGCCGGCGCGGCCGACGCAGCCACCCCATGAACTGGTCGATATGGCGGTGCGGGCCGGCCCCTATGGCGACCGCCTGTCGCTGGATGTACTCAAGGAAAACCCGCACGGTATCGATCTTGGCCCGCTGCAGCCCAACCTGTTGCGTCGAATTCAGACCGAGAGCCGGCGCATTGAACTGGCTCAGCCTGCCATGCTGCAGGATCTCCAGCGGGTTGCCGCCGAGCTGGCAGAACTGGCACCCGCCGCTGGTGAGCTGCGCCTGATCGGTCGTCGCCATGTGCGCAGCAATAACTCCTGGATGCATAACTATCAGCGTCTGGTGAAGGGCAAGCCGCGTGATCAGTTGCTGATGCATCCGGACGACCTGACCGCGCGCAATCTGCAGGATGGGCAGCAGGTAACCGTGCGCTCGCGGGTGGGTGAGGTGCAGGTGGCGGTATGCGCCAGCGATGAAATGGCACCGGGCGTAGTCAGTCTGCCCCACGGTTGGGGGCACAACCGGCCCGGCATTCAGATGGATGTTGCCGAGCAGCATGCCGGTGTCAGCGTCAACGACCTGACCGATGAGCGCTTCCTTGACCCGGTCACCGGCAACGCCGCGCTGAACGGTCTGCGGGTTGAGGTGGTGGCAGCATAAGCGGGCGCTTTGCTGTAGAATGCCCGGTCAGCAACGCGTTCGAACGCCCTTTACGTCACGAGGAATACCATGGATATCATCGATACCATCAAAGAACAGATCGCCAATAACCCGGTGCTGATCTACATGAAAGGCGCGCCGAATGCTCCGCAGTGCGGCTTCTCTGCCCGTGCCGTGCAAGCGCTGATGGCCTGTGGCGAGAAGTTTGCCTATGTGGATATCCTGCAGAACCCGGAAATTCGCGCCAACCTGCCGGCTTACGCTAACTGGCCGACGTTCCCGCAGCTGTGGATCAACGGTGAGCTGGTTGGTGGCAGTGACATTATTCTGGAACTGCACGAATCCGGTGAGCTGCAGGAAATGATCAAGGCGGCCCAGCCGGCAGCCTGAACCTCTTCCACTGCCGCAGTAGAACGCCCGAGCGCTTCAAGCCTCGGGCGTTTTTGTTTTTCCTGCCTGATCAAGTCAGTGGCAGTGGTGGGGAGGGGCGTGAAACCGGCACGCCTGCTCCGCAGGGATTACCGCTGGGGCTGGCTCAGAGCTCCGAGTGAATGTTGCCGCTGTTCGTGGATCAGGTCGACAATGCCGTTGCTGGGCTGGTAACCGTTGACGGTATCCAGCAGCAAGGCCCGGACATCATCGTAGGCATCTGCTTTCACTGCCTGACTCATACGGTTCAGTACGTCACGCAGGGTTGGCCAGTCGATGAACTCCTCGTTTGCCCGATGGATCTTGGGGTGCGCGGTCGGTTCTGGGTTGTCGCCGATCAGCAGCTCTTCGTAGAGCTTTTCCCCGGGTCGCAGGCCAGTGAAGGTAATGGCGATGTCGCCGTTGGGGTCTACCTCGTCCCGTACGGTCAGACCCGACAGCATGATCATCTTGTGTGCCAGTTCGATAATGCGCACCGGCTCGCCCATGTCCAGCACAAACACGTCGCCGCCTTCTCCCATGGAGCCTGCCTGAACAACAAGCTGCGCAGCCTCGGGAATGGTCATGAAATAGCGGGTAATATCGGGATGGGTGACGGTAATCGGTCCGCCGCGCTTGATCTGTGAGCGAAACAGCGGGATCACCGACCCAGACGAGCCCAGCACATTACCAAAACGCACCATGGTAAAGCGGGTGCGATTGAGCACCGGCACGCCACTATCGTCGCCCCACAGATTCGGTGCAGACTCGGCGCTGAGCGCCTGCAATACCATTTCCGCCAGGCGCTTGGTCGCACCCATCACATTGGTTGGACGAACGGCCTTGTCGGTAGAGATCAGTACGCAGTTCTGCACGCCGCAGCGAATCGCCGCCTGAGCGACTTTCAGAGTGCCGAACACGTTGTTCATGATGCCTTCGGCCACATTGTGCTCGACCATGGGAACATGCTTGTAGGCGGCGGCATGGTAGACAGTGTTCACCTTCCAGGCAGCCATGGCGTCGACCAGGCGGCCACTGTTGCGCACCGAGCCCAGAATCGGGATCAGCTCTATTTGCAGCTGCTGGGCGTTGATCCAGCCCTGCAGCTCGGTATGAATGGCATACAGACCGAACTCGTTGTGCTCAAACAGGACAAGCTTGGTCGGACCGGCATTGACGATCTGGCGGCACAGCTCACTGCCGATGGAGCCACCGGCGCCCGTTACCAGCACGACCTTGTCCCGAATGCAGAAGTCCATCAGTTGTTCGACCGGCTCGACAGGGTCGCGCCCCAGCAGATCGGCAATGTCCACTTCCTGCAGGTCGTCAACCTTCACCTTGCCGCTGGCAATATCCATGATCCCCGGGATACTGCGCACGTGAACCTGAAATCCGGCCAGGCGATACAGGATCTGCTGCCGGGTTGCTCGTGTTGCAGACGGAATGGCCAGCAGGACTTCCTTGATATCCGCCTCGGCGATCAATTTTGCGATGTGCTCGGAGGAGTACACCGGCAACCCGCCTATCACCCGCCCGACCAGACTGGGGTCGTCGTCGATGAAGGCCTTGGGTTTATACATTCGCCCCAGACGCAGCGACGCCAGCAACTGATTGCCTGCCGCTCCAGCACCGAAAATCGCTACCGGCACGCCGGCTTCCTGATCGACAGCGGTCTGCTGCAGTCGAGGACCTGTGCCCATAAGCCAGTCACCCATGAAGTACTCACGGGCAGCAAGGCGCAAGCCGCCGATCAACAGCAGCGATAGCCACCAGTATGAAACCATGGCCGAGCGCGGAAACAGGATATCCCAGCCGCTGTCGCGCGCGGCCAGTACCACCATGACCAGGGCCAGGAACGACAGCGTTACCGCCTTGAAGATACACAGCAGCGCCTGGCTGCCGAAGTAGCGCATAACCGCGCGGTACATGCCCATGCGAATGTAGATAGGCAGTGCGAGTGCCGGCGCGAGGACAAACAGCAGACGTTGTTCACTCGTGGGGAATACCCAGTTGGTTTCTGCACCCAGGCGCAGGAACAGTGCCAGCCACAGGGCAGCCCAGATCAGAAGCAGGTCCGCAACAATCTGGATGGAGCGCTTCTGGGCGTAACTCAATCCAATCAGTCTTTCCTTGAGCATCTTGCTCTCCAACGTAACAAAACAGGTGCGAGTATACGTGATGCTAAATAGCTATTATCCGATACAGTTTGAGGTCAATTTTGTGCATTGCCCATTTCCTGTCGGCACATCAATCTGTCGGTTATCCAGACCCGGAAATAGCCCGATATTATTGGTGCGATAAAGAATCGAGTCGGCAAGCGCTCTGCATGCAGTGCTTCCTGGTGAGGATAGCCGGGCGCGCACCATCATGCCTTCGAACTCATCACACTACTGGTCGACGTGAGTCTGTTGTGACCCGATATGCCCGAGGCAGTTCACCGGTAACCGTTTGGGTTCTGCTGCTGCCAGCGCCAGGCGTCAATACACATGGCGTTGACATCGCGCTCGGCGTGCCAGCCGAGTTCACGAGCAGCGAGGGCAGGGTCGGCATAGCAACTGCCTACGTCGCCGGGACGCCGGTCGACAATCTGGTAGGCCAGCGTCTTGCCGCAGGCTCGCTCGAAGGCATGCAGCATGTCGAGTACGGAGTATCCGTTGCCGGTGCCCAGATTGAAGGCGGCCAGCCCCTGCCGGCGTGCAAGCCATTGCAGCGCCTTGACGTGCCCCTCTGCCAAGTCCATGACGTGGATATAGTCGCGCACGCCGGTCCCATCGGGGGTGTCGTAGTCGCCGCCAAAGACGCTCAGATGGTCGCGGCGGCCGACGGCAACCTGGGCGATGTAAGGCAGCAGGTTATTGGGTATCCCTGCCGGGTCTTCGCCGATCTGCCCGCTTGGGTGTGCCCCGACGGGGTTGAAATAGCGCAGCAGTGCCAGATTCCAGCTGGCGTCACTGCGGTAGAGATCACGCAGCATCTCCTCGATCATCAGTTTGGAGCGACCGTAGGGATTGGTGGCGCTGGTCGGGAAATCTTCGGTGATTGGCAGGCTGGCCGGGTCGCCATAGACGGTGGCAGATGAGCTGAACACCAGGTCATGCACCCCGGCTTTCTGCATGGCCTGCAACAGGGTGACCGCACCGCTTACGTTGTTGTGGTAGTACGTCAGCGGCTCTGCAACCGATTCGCCCACCGCCTTGAGGCCCGCAAAGTGAATAACGGCGTCAATCTGCGATGTTGCGAACAGGCGGTCCAGCAGATCACTGTCGTTGACATCGCCGGTGACGATGTCGAGCGTCTTGCCGGTGAGAGCCTGCACACGTTTCAGGGCCTCGGGCGAGCTGTTGCTGAAGTTGTCCAGCACGATGACCTGGTAGTCGCTTTCGAGCAGGCGCAGGCAGGTGTGCGAGCCGATATAGCCGGCGCCGCCGGTGACCAGAATGGTGTCTGTGTCGGTTTTCATGCTTGTCTCCGGTAGCGGCGCATGTGCTCAGACATGCGCCGCAGTCTCAACCGCAATTACTCGACGGTAACGGATTTAGCCAGATTGCGCGGCTTGTCTACGTCGGTCCCTTTGACCAGCGCGACGTGGTAACTCAGCAACTGCAGTGGCAGGGTGTAGATGATCGGCGAGATGCAGTCTTCCACCCAGGGCAGTCGGATATTGCTGACTTCCGGGTCAGCGCTCTGCTCAATGGTTTCGCAGGCAAAGTTGATCAGCTGGCCACCGCGGGCACGTACTTCTTCCAGGTTTGACTTGAGTTTTTCCAGCAGGCTGTCGCTCGGCGCAACGGAGACTACCGGCATATCTTCATCCACCAGTGCCAGCGGGCCGTGCTTCAGCTCGCCGGCGGCGTAGGCCTCGGCGTGAATATAGGAAATTTCCTTGAGCTTGAGCGCACCTTCCATCGCAATGGGGTAGTGCGGGCCACGGCCCAGAAACAGAGCGTGGTGCTTGTTGGCGAACTGTTCGGCCAGTGCAACGATGGCCGGCTCCAGCGCAAGCACCTGTTCTGTCAGTGCCGGCAGCTTGCGCAGGGCATCGACGTTACGGGCGACGAACTGGTTTTGGCCGCGCGCCTGTGCCAGAGCGGTGGTCAACCACAGCAGCGACACCAGCTGGGTAGTAAAGGCCTTGGTTGAGGCTACGCCAATTTCCGGGCCGGCATGGGTCAGCAAGCGCCAGTCGGCTTCGCGCACCAGCGAGCTGCCGGCGACGTTGCAGATGGCGAGGGTGGCCAGGTAGCCCTGATGCTTGGCGTAACGCAGCGCGGCCAGGGTGTCTGCGGTCTCGCCTGACTGGGAAATCGTG
The DNA here is from genome assembly GCF_056859475.1 of Halopseudomonas sp. L-58. NCBI lineage: Bacteria > Pseudomonadati > Pseudomonadota > Gammaproteobacteria > Pseudomonadales > Pseudomonadaceae > Halopseudomonas > Halopseudomonas sp. L-58. The sequence continues at coordinate 54,704 of NZ_JBSXON010000052.1, read as the reverse complement.
ATCAGCAGGGTATTGGCCGGAACCACGACACTGCGGTAGCGGTATTCGCTGGCGACTTCGACCTGGCAGGGAATACCGGCCTGTTCTTCGATCCAGTAGCGGGCGACCAGACCGGCGTGGTAGCTGGTGCCGCAGGCAACAATATGGATGTTGGCGATGTCTGCCAGACGGGTTTCCGCCTCCGGGCCGAGGATCGCGGTCAGTACGTGATCGTCGCCCAGTGTGCCGGCCAGGGTGTCGCTGATGGCCTGCGGCTGCTCGAAGATTTCCTTGAGCATGAAGTGGCGGTATTCGCCCTTGTCCAGACTATGGGCTGCGTGTTCATAGCGAACTACCTGCCGATCGGCTGAGTTGCCGGCGCGGTCCCATATCTCGCAGTTGGTCAGCGTGATGCGAGCGTAGTCGCCTTCCTCCAGGTAGCGGAAGCGATCGGTGACCTGCAGCAGCGCCAACGGGTCGGAGGCAAGATAATGTTCGCCGCTGCCTTCTCCGATCACCAGCGGGCTGCCCATGCGCGAGCAGTAAAGAGTCCCGGGTTCGGAGTCGTGAATCACGGCGAGTGCGTAGGCGCCGTGAATCTCGCCCAGGGTGCTGCGGAACGCGCTGAGCATGTCGCCGGTTTTGGCAAAATGGTGCGCCAGCAGGTGAGCGACGACCTCGGTATCGGTTTCGGACGTAAAGCTGTAGCCCAGATCCTGCAGCTGTTTGCGCAGCGGAGCGTGGTTCTCGATGATACCGTTGTGGACGATGGCCAGTCCGTTGGACAGGTGAGGGTGTGCGTTGTGTTCTGCCGGTTTTCCGTGAGTAGCCCAACGGGTGTGGGCGATACCGAGGTGGCCGCTTACCGGCTTGGCCTGCAGTGCGTTTTCCAGCTCGACAACCTTGCCAACGGCACGTATGCGCTGAATGGTGCCGGCACTGTCTACAACTGCGACGCCAGCCGAGTCGTAGCCGCGGTACTCAAGACGCCGCAGACCCTCAAGCAGGATGGGAGTGATGTCACGCTGGGCGGTGGCACCGACGATTCCGCACATGGATATATCCTTGTTTCACAGGCAAAGGCAGGCAGTTTAGCACCGTCGCCAGACGGGTGGGTAACGTCGGAGTGACGGCAGCATAAGCTTGTCGGAAAGCAGGGGTATGGGGGGCAGTGAGGTCGGCCGGCCGAGCTTGACTCGGCCGGCGCTGGGCAAGATAGCAGGTCAGCGTCGGTTGAAACGTTCGACCAGATTAACCTGGCGCTGCGCGGTATTGGCCAGTTCGCCACTGAGCTCGGCGCTGCGGCTGGCCTGCTTCTCGGTGCTGTCTGCCAGAGTAGCGATATTGGTGACGTTACGGTTGATCTCTTCGGCAACGCTGCTCTGTTCCTCGGCAGCGCTGGCGATTTGACCGGCCATCTCGTTGATGCGCTCGATAGCCTGGCGAATCCCCTCCAGCGCCTCATCGGCTTCAGCGACCTGAGCGACACCGCGCTCGGCCTGCTCGTTGCCGGCCTGCATGGTGTCGACGGTGCTCTGGGCGGCCTGCTGCAGGTTGGCAATCAGGCTGTGAATCTGCTCGGTCGATTCGGCGGTACGGCTGGCCAGGGCACGAACCTCGTCGGCAACCACGGCGAAACCGCGACCCTGCTCACCAGCGCGGGCCGCTTCGATGGCGGCGTTCAGTGCCAGCAGATTGGTTTGCTCGGCGATGCCCTTGATGACGTCCACCACGGTGCCGATCTCGCGAGCATCGGATGCCAATTTATTGGTAACCGTGCTGGCCGAGTCAACTGCGCCGGAGAGGTTCTCGATGGCGATTCGTGCATTGCTGGCGAGCCGCTTGCCCTGCACGGCCAGATCGGCCGCATCGCGAGTCGCTTCAGCTGTACTTTGTACGTTGCCGGAGACCTGCAGAGTCGCGGCTGCCATCTGGTTGATCGCGGTTGCGACCTGGTCGGTTTCGGCGCGCTGCTGGGCCAGACCTTCGCTGCTGCGACGGGCAATCTCGCTGGCTTCCTGCGCCTGTTCCTTGAGGCGTGCCGCGCTGTCACCAACCCGGGTAAGACAGGTCTGCAGGCGAGCCTGCTGGCTGTGAATCGCCATCTCCAACTGGCCCATTGCGCCGCGAAACGGGGTATACATTTGCGCCAGCAGGGGATCGCTGATGCTGTTACCGGCCATTTTGACGATGCGCTGCAGGCGGTGTTCCAGTGCCGATTTCATCGCATAGCCTGCCGGCACGCCGGCAAGGGCTGCGACGGCCACGCCCGGCCAGCCGAACAGGGTGCCGGCGGCACCGCTGGCTGCCATGGCCAGGACCGATGGCAGGACCTGAAGGGCCATACCCGCAAAGTCGCCCTGAACTGCATTGCCGCCCCGAGCCAGGCGCTGGTAAAGCGCGGTGGCTCGTTCGATCTGACCGGCAGTGGGTTTGACCCTCACTGATTCATAGCCGGTAATCTGGCCGTTTTCCCAGATCGGCGTGACGAAGGCATTGACCCAGTAATGGTCGCCGTTCTTGCAGCGATTCTTGACGATCCCCATCCACGCCTTGCCGGCTTTCAGGTCGGCCCACATATGAGCGAAGACCGCTGGCGGAACGTCAGGATGGCGCACGAGGTTGTGAGATGTGCCGACCAGCTCCTCGCGGGTAAAACCACTGATCTCGACGAAAACATCGTTGCAATAGGTGATGACGCCCTTGAGATTGGTGGTCGAGATCAGACGCTGGTCCGCCGCAAAGCTTCGTTCACGCTGGGTTACGGGTTGATTGTTACGCATCGGCGAATGTCCTTGAGTGTCTGTCCGGGAGCAGTAGCGGACTGACTGTTGTCTAAGCTGGTATATCGGCAGTGAGTTCGATGGCTGTAGGGCTGCATTTCAAATGTTGTGCGGCGTTTTGTCTGCTAGCTTTGGAAGATCACGTGCCATCGTCGCGGGCCTCTGCCAGAGGCTTCGCCGAACCGTGCCGCAGAGTATAGCAATCCATACCGGCAGCGTGCCGGTGCAAGGAGGTTTATCGCATGACCCAAGCCAATAGCCTGAGTACGCTCGATAAGCTGGATGTATCCGGCGAGCACTACCAGTACCACTCGCTGAAGCGCGCGGCCGCCAGCTTGAGCGGCATAGAGCAACTGCCCAAGTCGCTCAAGGTGCTGCTGGAGAATCTGCTGCGTAATGAGGACGGCGAGACGGTCACGCTGGATGATATTCGCGCCGTAAGTCAGTGGCTGGAGCAGCGTCGATCCGACCGTGAAATTCAGTACCGTCCGGCGCGGGTGTTGATGCAGGACTTTACCGGGGTGCCGGCGGTCGTGGATTTGGCCGCCATGCGTGATGCGGTTGCGCGGGCTGGTGGCGATCCGGAGCAGATCAATCCGCTGTCGCCGGTCGATCTGGTCATCGACCACTCGGTGATGGTTGATCGCTTTGCCAGCGACTCGGCCTTTCATGACAACGTCGAAATCGAGATGCAGCGTAACGGTGAGCGTTACGCATTCCTGCGCTGGGGGCAAAAGGCCTTTCAGAACTTTCGCGTGGTGCCGCCGGGCACCGGCATTTGTCACCAGGTCAATCTGGAGTACCTGGCCCAGACCGTTTGGGCCGCCGAGGTGGACGGTGAGCAGTGGGCCTGGCCTGATACCCTGGTCGGCACTGACTCGCACACCACCATGATCAACGGGCTGGGCGTACTGGGCTGGGGCGTCGGCGGTATCGAGGCCGAGGCGGCCATGCTCGGGCAGCCGGTTTCGATGCTGATCCCGGAAGTGATCGGTTTCAAACTGACCGGCCGTCTGCGCGAGGGCATCACCGCCACCGATCTGGTGCTGACCGTTACCCAGATGCTGCGCAGCAAGGGCGTAGTCGGCAAGTTTGTTGAATTCTACGGTGATGGTCTCGCCGACCTGCCGCTGGCGGATCGCGCGACCATTGCCAACATGGCGCCGGAGTACGGTGCGACCTGCGGTTTCTTCCCGGTGGATGAGGAAACTCTGCGGTATCTGCGCCTCAGCGGCCGCCCTGATGCGGTGGTGCAGCGGGTAGAAGCCTATTGCAAGGCGCAGGGACTGTGGCGCGAGGCGGGCGACGAGCCGGCGTTTACCGACAGCCTGCACCTGGACATGAGTACTGTGGAGGCCAGCCTGGCCGGTCCGCGTCGACCTCAGGATCGGGTGGCCCTGCCGGATGTGCCCGAAGCCTTCGATGCACTGCTGGCGCTGCAGCTCGCACCGGCTGATACCGAGCAGGCTCGGCTGGAAAGTGAAGGCGGTGCCGGTACCGCCGTCGGCGGCCCGAATGCCCATGCCACGGTGCAGCTGGATGGCAAGGAATACCCGCTGGACCACGGCGCCGTGGTGATCGCCGCGATTACCTCCTGCACCAATACTTCCAATCCGAGTGTGATGATGGCCGCCGGTTTGCTGGCCAAAAAGGCTGTAGAGCGGGGCCTGCAGCGCAAGCCCTGGGTCAAGTCATCGCTTGCGCCAGGCTCCAAGGTGGTGACCGACTATCTGAACAAAGCCGGTCTGACCGAGAGTCTTGATGCGCTCGGATTCAATCTGGTGGGCTACGGCTGCACCACCTGTATTGGCAACTCCGGGCCGCTGCCCGACGAGGTGGTCCGGGTTGTCAGCGAACACGATCTGGCCGTGTCGGCGGTGCTGTCCGGCAACCGTAACTTCGAAGGTCGAGTGCACCCGCAGGTCAAGGCCAACTGGCTGGCTTCGCCGCCGCTGGTGGTGGCCTACGCGCTGGCTGGCAACACCCGAATCAACCTGCGTGACGAGCCGCTTGGTCTGGATCAGGACAACCGTCCGGTGTTTCTCAAGGACATCTGGCCGACCAACAGCGAGATCGCCGAGGCCGTGGCGCTGGTTGAAGACGAGATGTTCCGGACCCGCTATGCCGATGTGTTCACTGGTGATGATCACTGGCGCTCGATCAGCGTCAGCGAGGGCAAGACCTATGCCTGGGATGATGCCTCAACCTACGTGAAAAACCCGCCGTACTTTGATGCCATCGACCAGCCACTAGAATCCCTGCAGCCGGTTACCGGGGCGCGGGTGCTGGCGGTATTCGGTGATTCGATTACCACCGACCACATTTCGCCGGCCGGCAATATCAAGGCAAGCTCGCCGGCGGGTGAGTACCTGCAGTCGCTTGGCGTGGAGCCGGCCGACTTCAACTCCTACGGTTCGCGGCGCGGTAACCACGAAGTGATGATGCGCGGCACCTTCGCCAACATCCGTATCCGCAATCGGATGCTCGGTGGCGAGGAGGGCGGTGAGACCATTCATGTGCCCTCCGGCGAGCGGATGTCGATCTATGATGCAGCCATGCGCTATCAGCAGGATGGCACGCCGCTGGTGGTGCTGGCCGGCAAGGAGTACGGCACCGGTTCAAGCCGGGATTGGGCGGCCAAGGGCACCAATCTGCTCGGTGTGAAGGCCGTGCTGGCCGAGAGCTTCGAGCGCATCCACCGTTCCAACCTGGTCGGTATGGGGGTGTTGCCGCTGCAGTTTGTGGATGGTCAGAGCGTGGCCGAGCTGGGTTTGACCGGGCACGAGCAGATCGAGATCAACGGCATCAGCGATGAGCTCAAGCCGGGGCAGCGGCTGACGGTGGAGGCGACCGGTGATGATGGTAAGAGTGTGAGCTTCGAGATGCTCTGCCGAATCGATACCGTCAATGAGATCGCCTACTTCAAGGCGGGCGGCATTCTGCACCATGTGTTGCGTGAGATGCTTGATTAGAGCTGTCGCCGTTGCGTTCATCTGCCTGCCGGAGACCCTTCTTCGGCCAGGCAAGGCGAAGCGGCAACAGACCTCAGATGGCAGAAAAAGAAAAACCCCTGACTCAATGAGTCAGGGGTTTTGCTGTTGGTCGGAGCGACTGGAATCGAACCAGCGACCTTCTCGTCCCGAACGAGACGCGCTACCAGGCTGCGCTACGCTCCGTTGTGGGCGGCATTTTACCTAAAGTTTGTCATCGCACAAGAGGCAAACGAAAAAAAATCGACTGTTTTTCACAGGGTTACTGCAACGCCAGCCACAGGGTAGGGGTGTTGGCGCTGGTCAGGCGCGGTTCGTCAGCGGCCAGATCGAGGCAGATCGCGTCCATTGTTCGCAACCAGCGCAACGGGCTGCGCTCCCCTTGCAGCCAGGCGTATTCCAGCGCCGGCAGCAGCCCGCGCGGGATCAGGCAGGGCAGCGGCTGGGGCTGCTCACCAGTGCGAAAAAACACCGGACGGTCAGGATCGGCTTGGCAAAGCAGTTGCTCAAGCAAGGGTTGATCGATCAACGGCATATCACAGGGCAGCACCAAAAGCTGCTCGCCGCGAGCCTGGCGCAAGCCGCTCAGAATGCCGGCCAGCGGGCCAGGATAGTCCGTGCTGCTGTCGGTCACCAGTTGGTCGGCCCATTGCCGGTATTGGTCGGCGTTGCGATTGCAACTGATCAGCAGCTCATCGGCCACGCTGCGCAACAGCGCGCTCAGATGGGCGCTGACAGGGCCGCCGCGGTAGGCGAGCAGGCCCTTGTCTGCACCGCCGACGCGGCGGCCCTGGCCGCCGGCCAGCAGCAGGGCGCTGATACGGGGTGATGCTGACATGTTCAATGCTCTGGCTGGTGTGGTCTGTGTTATAACACCGGGCCTGTAGCGGACGAAAGCAGCGCCCCTGCTGATTGCCGTCCGGCATTACCCGAACGCAAGGAATCCATCCATGAGCTGCTCACCCGATATTCCCTTCGCCGCCCTTGGCATCGCCGTGCTGACCGTCAGCGACACCCGTACCCCGGAAACCGATACCTCTGGCCAGCTGCTGGCGGACAGTCTGACCGCCGCTGGTCATCGTCTGGCCGATCGCCAACTGCTGCCCGACGACCGTTACCAGATGCGCGCACTGGTGTCGGCCTGGATCGCCGACCCGGCAGTCGAGGTCGTGCTGATTACCGGTGGCACCGGCTTCACCGGCCGTGACAGCACTCCGGAGGCCATCGCGCCGCTGCTGGACAAGCAGGTCGATGGCTTTGGTGAGTTGTTCCGTCAGGTCTCCTATGAAGACATTGGCACGTCCACGCTGCAATCCCGCGCGCTGGCCGGGCTGGCCAACCGCACGCTGGTGGTCTGCATGCCGGGCTCGTCCAATGCCTGCCGCACGGCCTGGACGCGGATTCTCGAAACCCAGCTGGACAGTCGTACCCGCCCGTGCAACTTCGTGCAGCATCTGGGCAATCCGGATCAGGACGGTCGCCGCGCATGAGCCTGATGCCGGTTGCCGAGGCCCTGCAGCGGCTGCTCGCCAGCGCGGCCGCCCATCAGCAGCAGCCCGTGCGGGTGTTGTCGCTGACCGATGCGCTCGGCCAGGTTCTGGCCGAGCCGGTCTGTTCTGCCATCGACGTACCGCCCTGGGACAACAGTGCGATGGACGGTTACGCGCTGGCCGAGGCTGATCTGGCGCAGGCGATGGCTGATGGCCTGCCGGTCAGTCAGCGCATCACCGCCGGGGTTGCTCCGGCGGCGCTGCAACCTGGCACCTGTGCACGCATCTTTACCGGTGCACCCTTGCCTGCTGGCGCCAATGCCGTGCAGATGCAGGAGAATACCGAGCTGCTGGCGGATGGCCGAGTGCGCCTGCTGGAGCCGGTGGCTGCCGGCGACAACGTCCGACGCCAAGCGCAGGACGTCGTTGCCGGTCAGCCGTTGCTGGCTGCCGGAATCCGGCTGAGACCGCAGGATCTGGGGGTAATTGCCTCGGTAGGGATTGATCAGGTCGGGGTCCGCACGCCGCTGCGGGTAGCGGTGGTATCGACCGGTGACGAGCTGGTCGAGCCGGGGCAGCCGCTGAGCCCCGGACAGATCTACAACAGCAACCGCTTTACCTTGATCGGTTTGTTGCAGGGCATGGGGCAGACTGTGTTCGACGCCGGTATTCTGCCGGATGACCTTGCCTCGACCCGTGATCGCCTGCAGCAGTTGGCCAGGCAGGTTGATGTGATTATTACTTCCGGCGGGGTGTCGGTCGGCGAGGCGGACTATCTCGGTCAGGCGTTGCGCGAGGCCGGTGAGATCGATCTGTGGAAGCTGGCGATCAAGCCGGGCAAGCCGTTCACGCTGGGTCACTACGCAGGTATGCCCGTGCTCGGTCTGCCCGGGAATCCGGCAGCGACGCTGGTCACGTTTTTGCTGCTGGTGCGTCCCTATCTGTTGACCCGCCTTGGCGCAGCGGAGGTGGCCGCACCTGCCTATACCTTGCCTGCCGGGTTCGCCTGGAGTCGCGCTGGCAGTCGTGAGGAGTACCTGCGTGCGCATGTCGAAGACGGCCGCGTAATGCTGTCGGGCAATCAAAGCTCCGGTGTGCTCAGCAGCGCCAGTCGCGCCAGTGGCCTGTTACGGGTGCCAGCCGGGCTCACCTTCAGCCCCGGTGATCTGGTCGCGTTTCTGCCATTCTCGGGCCTGCTCGGCTGATCGAAAGACAGGATGCTGCCTGGAAAGGCCGAGTTCCCACTCGGCCATGGGTTGGCGCACAGGTCTGCCTATCGAGCGGGAGCCGAACTTCCCGGCGCTGAAAGACCACACTCCAGCGTGGCCCGTGCCGTTGCTCGTTCGGCGGCCCTTTGCGGCTGATAGCGGGCTATTTCTTGATGCTTCAGATGAAAATCAGCGTTTCCGATATGGATACGCTGAAGTGGTTTTTTACATATTTTGTTACATGTATGATCTGGTCGTATTCAAATTCATTCTCAATTGCGACTGATTGTCATGCTTGTTCCATTCCTGATCATGCTGCGCGAAGGCCTCGAGGCCGCGCTGATTGTCGGCATCATTGCCAGCTACCTCCGTCAGACCGGCCGTGCCGCGTGGATGCCGGTCATCTGGACCGGTATTTTCCTCGCCGTCACATTGGCGTTGCTCGGTGGCGCGGCCCTGCAGTTGGTCAGCGCCGAGTTTCCCCAGCGTCAGCAGGAGATGTTTGAAGCGGCTGTCGGTTTGATTGCCGTTGGTGTGCTGACCTGGATGGTGTTCTGGATGCGGCGCGCGTCGCAGGGGTTGCGTACTGAGCTGACCGGCGCGCTGGACCAGGCGTTTCAGGCCGGCCAGGGGCAAACCTGGGCGTTGATCGGCATGGTCTTTCTGGCGGTCGCTCGCGAGGGGCTGGAGTCGGTGTTCTTTCTGCTGGCGGTGTTCCAGCAGGGGCGGGGCACCGGAGCACCGCTGGGCGCGCTGCTTGGCGTCCTGTGCTCGGTACTGGCCGGCTGGGCGTTCTATCGTGGCAGCCTGCGCTTGAATCTGAAGCACTTTTTCCGCGGAACCGGCCTGTTCATTCTGCTGGTGGCTGCTGGGTTGTTCTCGGGTGCGGTGCGCGCATTGCACGAGGCGGGCCTGTGGAATTATGGCCAGCGCAATGTCTTCGATCTGAGCGAATGGCTGCCGCTGGACACTCCGCTGGGCAGCCTGTTTGCCGGTATTTTCGGCTATCAGCCTGCGCCCAGTGTCAGTGAAGTCGTCGCCTATCTCGGCTTCTTGCTGATCACCCTGTTTTTCTTCTTCCGACCCGGTACTGCGCAGCTCGCTAGACCTGCCGCAGCGCGGGTTGGTGGTTGAGTTTTACACCTGTCCAACACTGCCTGCGAGTGTCCTGATGTCTGATCCTTTTGCTTCTGCTCCGTCGCCGCTTGCGTTGCGGGCTGGCATGGCTGGTGCTGCCGTGCTGATGCTCGGCGCGCTGGGTATTTTCTATTTGTCGCTGGGTTCGAAGTCGTCAACCGACACGACTGATACTCACCAGATCACCATTGACGCCAGTGGTTGTTCACCGAACACGCTTACCGTGCCTGCCGGTGCTCAACGCTTTACCGTGTTCAACGAGAGTGAGCGTGCGATCGAGTGGGAAATTCTCGATGGCGTGATGGTACTGGAGGAGCGTGAGAACATCGCTCCCGGCCTGCATCAGCAACTGACAGCCACGTTGCTGCCCGGTGAATACCAGATGACCTGTGGCCTGCTCAGTAATCCGCGCGGGACGCTGACCGTGACTGCGGTGGCCGGGCAGACCGTTGCCGCCGATCTGTCCGCACGCGCACTGATCGGTCCGTTGGCTGAGTACCGCGTCTACCTGACGCTGGAAGGGCGGGCGCTGGCGCGCGCGGTCGGCAACCTGCATCAGCAGATTGCTCATAACAACCTGGACGCGGCGCAGCAAGCCTGGCTGGATGCACGCGCAATCGATCAGCACATGGCGCTCGCCGTAGGTCTGTTCAGCGATCTGGATCAACGGCTGAATGCGCGCGCCGAGTACTTCGCAGAGCGCGAACAGGATGCCGATTTTCGCGGCTTTGAACGCCTGGCTTATGGCTTGTTTGAACAGCAGACCACCGACGGATTGCTGCCGGTCGTCAAGCAGCTGAGTGCCGACGTTGGCGCGCTGCGCTCACGTTTGAGTGCCCAGGGTGTACCGGCCTCCCAACTGGCCAATGGCGCCGGCCGGGTATTGCAGGCCTGGCATGACCAGCAGCAGAACAACGATCAGCTCAGCAGCAGGGCGCGCAGTGATCTGCAGGGCTTGCAGGCAGGTATCGACAAGGTCGTATCGCTGCTGCTTCCGGTTCTCCGGCAGTCGCACCCGCAGGAGTCTGAGGCCCTGCAGGCGGCCAATGCGTCGCTGGCCGAGCAGGTGCCTGCCGCTGACACCCAAACCCTATTGCTGGCCAGCCAGCAGCTGGCGAACCAATTGGCCAGCGTCAACGCGCTGCTGGCCGGTGCTTACTGATATTCAGGATCGAGAGTACGTATGAGTGATCGTGATGACCTTTCACCGGGCTGCCCGTTCTCCGGCCTTAATCGCCGCCGCTTCCTGCAGGGCCTGGGCGCAGCGGGTATCGGTGCCGCTGCTACTGCACTGAGCAGCGGCGCGCTGGCCGGCCAGCAGGCGCGCGCGGCAGAAGTAACCGATGCGCCGTCCAGCTCGGCTACCCATCAATTCCACCCGTTTTATGGCGACCAGCAGCAGGGCATTGTTACCCCGCGCCCGGCGGTAGGCATGTTGGCCAGCTTTGATGTGCTGGTGGCTGATCGCGAAGGTCTGGAGCGCTTGCTGCGTACCCTGACTGAGCGCATTGCATTTCTGACCCGGGGCGGTACCTATGAGCAGCGCGACCCGCGCTACCCTCCGGTGGATTCCGGCATCCTCGGGCCCAGCATCGACCCTGACGGGCTGACCATTACGCTGTCGGTCGGTGCCTCGCTGTTTGATGACCGCTTCGGGCTGGGCGCGGTCAAACCCCGTCACCTGCAGCGCATGGTCGCGTTCTCCAACGATGCGCTGGATGCCGATCGCTGTCACGGTGATATTTCCCTGCAGTTCTGTGCCAACACCGAGGGCACTACCATTCACGCCCTGCGTGACATCATCAAGAACACCCCCGGCATGCTGATGCTGCGCTGGAAACAGGAAGGCACGGTGCCGGTCATGGCGCCGCGCTCCGATGGCTCGACCGAAAGCGCACGCAACTATCTCGGCTTTCGCGATGGCACCGCCAACCCGCCGGCAGACAACAGCGGCCTGATGCAGAACGTGGTGTGGGTTGATGGCAGCAACCAGGAGCCCGAATGGGCACACAACGGCAGCTATCAGGCCGTGCGCATCATCCGCAACTTCGTCGAACGCTGGGACCGCACGCCACTGCAGGAGCAGGAAGCCATCTTTGGTCGTCGTCGCGATAGCGGCGCGCCCATGCATGGCGGCATCGAGCATGATATGCCGGTCTACGACAACGACCCCGACGGCAAGGTGACGCCACTGGACTCGCATATCCGTCTGGCCAACCCGCGCACCCATGGCAGCGAGCGCAATCTGATTCTGCGCCGTCCGTTCAACTACTCCAACGGCGTCGAAGCCAACGGTCAACTGGATATGGGCTTGCTGTTCATCGCCTATCAGGCGGACCTGGAGGCCGGTTTTATTACCGTTCAGAAGCGCCTGGACGGTGAACCGCTGGAGGAATACATCAAGCCCGTAGGCGGCGGCTACTTCTTCACGCTGCCGGGCGTACAAGCCGGGGACTACCTCGGCAGCAGCATGCTGGCTGCCAGCCGGCGCCATTCGTGATTGGCCTTAATACGTCTATTCAGGAGCAGGACAATGTCTAACCTTCGCACCGTCATTACCGCCGCTGCCTTCGGGCTGGTTGCCATGCAGGCACAGGCCGCTGTGGCACCGCAGGATCTGGTCAATCCGATTACCGACTACAAACTCTACGTGCTCGACAACTTGGAGCAGTTCAGCAGTCACACCCGTGAGTTCACCGATGCCATCAAGGCCGGCGATCTGCAGCGTGCCCAGCAGCTGTACGCACCGACCCGTGTTTACTACGAGCGCATCGAGCCAATTGCCGAACTGTTTGCCGATCTGGATGCCAGCATCGACGCCCGTGAAGACGACTACGAGCATGGCGTGCAGGACCCGACCTTCACCGGTTTTCACCGCCTGGAGTACGGCCTGTTTCACGAGCACAGCACCGCTGGCCTGGGCGACTATGCCGAGCGCCTGATGAATGATGTCGAGACTCTGGAGCAGAGTGTGCAGGACCTGACCTTCCCGCCGGAGAAAGTGGTGGGTGGCACTGCGGCGTTGATGGAAGAGGTCGCCGCGACCAAGGTCTCCGGTGAAGAGGATCGCTACAGCCACACCGACCTGTGGGACTTCCAGGGCAATCTGGATGGCTCGAAGAAGATCTTCGAACTGGTCAAACCGCTGGCGGCGCAGGAAGATCCGGCGTTTGTTGCACGTATCGAAGAAAACTTCACCGCCATCGAACACACCCTGGCGCATTACTACCTGATCGAGGGTGATGCCAGCAGTGGGTTTGCGTCCTACGACAAGGTCAGCGAACGTGATCGCCGTGCGCTGGTCGGGCCGGTCACGGTGCTGGCGGAAGAGCTGTCGACCTTGCGTGGGTTATTGGGGCTGAACTAACCCCCGGGCACGGCGTACCGCGCCCCTGCGGTGTGTGTCACGCCGATCTTTGTGTAGGGGCTCGGCATGCTGAGCCCGAGCGGGCTGCGTGGGTTCTTCGGGGGTGTTGAAGGGTGTGCAATCGTCACCCCGGGCACGGCGTACCGCGCCCCTGCGGTGTGTGTCACGCCGATCTTTGTGTAGGGGCACAGCATGCTGTGCCCGAGCGGATGTACCTTGCGCCGATCGTTGCGGGGGGCGTGGTATGCGGCGTTATTACTCCCGCACCCGCCGAATCGCATCCAGCCAGCCTTCATACAAGGCATCGCGCTGGGTTTCCGCCATCTCGGGCGCGAAGGTGCGCTCGCAGGCCCAGTGGCTGGCGATATCGTCGAGGTCTTTGAATATGCCGAGCTGCAGGCCGGCCAGATAGGCCGCACCGAGCGCCGTGGTTTCGGTGACCTGCGGGCGGTCGACGGTGACGCCCAGGATATTGGCCAGCTCCTGTACCACCCAGTTGTTGATCACCATGCCGCCGTCCACACGCAGGGCGGCTGTGCTCTGTGCGCCATCGGCCTGCATGGCTTCGAGCAGGTCGCGGGTCTGGAAACAGACCGATTGCAGGCCAGCCGCGACGATCTGGGCGATGCCGGTATCGCGAGTCAGGCCGAAGATCGCGCCGCGTGCGGTCGGGTCCCAGTAGGGCGCGCCCAGGCCGGTAAAGGCGGGCACCAGATAGACACCGGTGTGCTCACCAGCCTGGCGGGCGAGGGCTTCGGTTTCGCCCGCGTGCTGGATCAGCTTGAGACCGTCGCGTAGCCACTGGATGGCGGCGCCGGCGACGAAAATACTGCCTTCCAGCGCATAGCTGGTCTGGCCGTTGAGCCGGTAGCCTACGGTGGTCAGCAAACGGTTTTGCGAGCGGATCGGCGTGCTGCCGGTGTTCATCACCATAAAGCAGCCGGTGCCGTAGGTGCTCTTGACCATACCCGGCTCGAAGCAGGCCTGACCGATCAGCGCAGCCTGCTGATCGCCGGCGATACCGCAGACCGGGATGCTGGCACCGAGCACCTCGGGCGCGGTCTGGCCAAAGTCGGCGGCGCTGTCCATCACCTCGGGCAGCAGGCTGGCCGGAATATCGAGCAATTGCAGCAGGTCGTCATCCCATTGCTGGGTATGGATATTGAACAGCATGGTGCGCGAGGCGTTGGTGGCGTCGGTGCGGTGGACCTTGCCGCCGGTCAGACGCCAGAGCAGGAAGCAGTCTACGGTGCCGAAACGCAGCTCATTGCGCTCGGCGCGCGCGCGTGCGCCCGGCACATTGTCCAGAATCCAGCGCAGCTTGGTTGCGGAGAAGTAGGGGTCGATCAGCAATCCGGTGCGCTCGCTGATCATCGCCTCATGGCCGGCGGCCTTGAGTTCGGCACAGTAGCTGGCGGTGCGGCGATCCTGCCAGACAATGGCGCGATAGAGCAGCTCGCCGCTGGCGGCGTCCCACACCAGGGTGGTTTCGCGCTGGTTGGTGATGCCGATCCCGGCTACCTCGCTGGCGCTGATGCCGGCTTTTTCCAGCACCTCGCGGCAGACCGCGAGCGTTGAACTCCAGATCTCTTCGCCATCGTGTTCCACCCAGCCGTCGTTCGGAAAGTGCTGGGCGAATTCCTGCTGGGCAACGTGCTCTGGGCGGCCGCTTGCGCTGAACAAAATGGCGCGGCTGCTGGTGGTGCCCTGGTCGATGGCGAGGATCGGCTTGGCCATGGAGGTGTCCTGTTATTGGTTTTGTCTGGAAGTGGTCAGTCGCGGCACAGCTCGTAGAGCAGGGCGCTGGTCTGTTGTTGCAAATCGGCTGCCGCAAGTTCGATTTCGAGCCCACGGCGGCCGCCACTGATGTACATGCTGGGCCAGTTGGCAGCGCTGGCGTCGATAAAGGTGCGCAGGCGTTTTTTCTGCCCGAGCGGACTGATGCCGCCGACCAGATAGCCGGTGCTGCGCTGGGCGGCGGCGGGATCCGCCATCGCGGTTTTCTTGGCCCCGGCGGCAGTGGCGAGCGCCTTGAGGTTCAGTTTGTCGGAGACCGGCACTACGGCGACCAGCAGTTCGCCGGTTTCGGTGGCGGCCAGCAGGGTCTTGAATACGCGCCCGTGCTCCAGCCCTAGCTTGTCGGCGGCTTCGGTGCCGTAAGACTCTGCCTGAGGATCGTGGGTGTAGCGATGTAACTGATAGGCAACCTTGGCCTTGTCGAGCAGTTTGGTGGCAGGAGTCATGTCGCGTCCGCGGTACTTTGAGAAAACAGTGCTTCCCAAGGGTAAACCGCGCGCGGGAAACGGCCAAGGGGCGGGTGCATACTGAGTGCACCGTCACAGCGGGTGTCTTGTCGCTGACACAGTCCTCGTTGCACACTGCTGCGTGCGGTTAAAAACGAATAACAAAGGAGCCCCCATGCTGCCACCCCATCCGGATGAGCGCCAAGCCGCGCAAACAAGATCCTCCAAACTAGTGGATCTGGTCGTCATTGGTGGCGGTATCAATGGCAGTGGCATCGCGGTGGATGCGGCAGGCAGGGGGCTTTCGGTGCTGTTGTGCGAGCAGCACGACCTTGCCGCCCATACCTCGTCGGCCAGCAGCAAGCTGGTGCACGGGGGGCTGCGCTACCTCGAACAGTTCGATTTTCGTTTGGTGCGCGAGGCGCTGGGCGAGCGCGAGGTGCTGATGGCCAAGGCACCGCACCTGATCTGGTCGCTGCGCTTTGTGCTGCCGCACCGACCCCATTTGCGTCCGCGCTGGATGCTGCGTGCGGGGTTGTTTCTCTACGACCATCTGCACCGGGGGATCACTCTGCCGCGCTCCAAAGCGCTGGAGCTGAACGGGCAGGGCATTCTCAATCCGGTGATCAGTCACGCGTTCGAATATTCCGACTGCTGGGCAGATGATTCGCGCCTGGTTGCGTTGAATGCGGTGCAGGCGGCCAGCCTGGGCGCTGACATTCGCCTGCATACCCGCTGCGAGTCGGCGAGGCGTCGTAACGATCTCTGGGAAATCGACCTGCTGGGCCCTGACGGAAAGCTTGAACGGGTGACCGCACGGGCGCTGGTCAATGCCTCCGGGCCCTGGGCGGCGCGGGTCATGGAGCGGGTGGTTGACCAGCGTTCGCCGCACGGCGTGCGGCTGGTCAAGGGCAGCCATATCGTAGTGCCGCAGATTCACCGCGGCAAGGAAGCCTACATCCTGCAGAACGAAGACAAGCGCATCGTGTTTGTGCTGCCCTACGAAGGGCAGTTTTCGCTAATCGGCACCACCGACGTCGACTTTCAGGGTGATCCATCGGTGGTCGAGCCGGATGCGTCTGAGGTCGACTACCTGATCAGCGTGGTCAATGCCCACTTCAAGCGTCAGTTGCGTGCCGAGGATGTGGTGCATAGCTTTGCCGGGGTCCGGCCGCTGATCAGCACCGACACCGCGAAACCCTCGGAAGTCAGTCGCGACTACAGCCTGACATTGGACGGCGAGATCGGCCAGGCGCCGCTGCTCGCTGTTTTTGGTGGCAAGCTGACGACCTATCGGCGGTTGGCCGAGAATGCAATGGATCAGCTGGCCCGCTGGTTTCCGGAGGCCGGCAAGGCCTGGACAGCCGAGCATGCGCTGATTGGTGGTGACTTCGAGTCGCAGGCCAGCCTGCATGCGCAGTTGCGTGCCGAGTTTCGCTGGCTGGCGGAGGAGCAGATTGCGCGTTACGTGCGCAGTTACGGCACCCTGTGCCGGGTGTTCCTGCGTGGCATGCGCTGTGCGCCGGACATGGGCGAGGACTTTGGCGCCGGGTTGACCGAGCGCGAGGTGAAATACCTGCGTGAACACGAGTGGGCGCGGGATGCCGAAACGCTGCTCTGGCGGCGCAGCAAACTGGGCTTGCACCTCAGTGCGGACCAGCAGGCACGACTGGCCGCTTATCTAGAGGAACTCAACACGGCCGAGCGGGAAGTCTGCCCGTCCTGAGACGGGCAGAGGGGCTGATCAGTCGGCGATCTTGACCACCAGCTTGCCGAAATTCTTGCCTTCGAGCAGGCCCATGAAGGCCTCCGGCGCGTTCTCCAGACCGTCTACGCGATCTTCCTTGACCCGCACCTTGCCTTCGGCCACCCAGGGCGTCATCGCCTTGAGGAAGTCCGGGTAGCAATGGCCGTAGTTGTCGAAAATGATGAAACCCTGCATGCGGATACGCTGGCTCAGCATCAGGCGCATCAGTTGCGGCATGCGGTCCGGGCCGTCCGGCAGCGAGGTCATGTTGTACTGGGCAATCAGACCGCACAGCGGGATGCGCGCGTGGGCGTTGAGCAGCGGCATGACGGCGTCAAACACCTTGCCTCCAACGTTCTCGAAGTACACATCGATACCATCCGGGCAGGCGGCCGCCAGCTTCTCGGCCAGCGCCGGGTCCTTGTGGTCGATGCAGGCGTCAAAGCCCAGTTCCTTCACGGCGTAGTCACACTTCTCCGCGCCACCGGCTACGCCAACTGCTCGGCAGCCCATCAGCTTGGCAACCTGGCCGACCACGGTGCCGACCGGGCCGGTGGCCGCGCCAACTACGACGGTTTCACCCGGCTTGGGCTGGCCGATGTCGGTCAGGCCCATATAGCCGGTAAAACCGGGCATGCCCAGCACGCCGAGTGCCAGCGACGGTTCAGCCATGTTCGGATCAAGGCGGAACACCATGCTGCCGTCGGACAGGGTGTAGTCCTGCCAGCCGGAGGCAAAGCACATCACCAGATCGCCGACCTTATAACCGTCGAGTTCCGAGGCGATGACCTCGCTGACCGTGCCGCAGGTCATCACGCCGCCAACCGGCACCGGGTCGGCGTAGGACTTGGCGTCGCTCATGCGCCCGCGCATGTAGGGGTCAAGCGACATCCAGCGGTTGCGCAGTAGCATCTGCCCCGGGACAGGCGTGGGCACTGGGGATTCAACCATCTGGAAGTTGGCCGCCGTTGGTGCGCCGACTGGGCGGGAGGCAAGAAGGATCTGGCGATTGACGTTTGCTGTCTGGGGCATTGTTGTTTTCCTTTGACCAGGTGGATGCCGGTGTCGTCCGCAGACGACCGTGTCCGGCACAATGCCCCTGTGTACAGGCCGCGGTCAAGCTGACCCCGGCCTGGTTGATAGTGCGCTATAGATGGCTCAGTTTCGCGCTTTGCAACGCTGTCGAAATGCCTGCCGCCAGGCCTGCAGGAAGTCGCTCGCCTGCCCACCCCGATGGGGGTAGGAGGTCTCCCAGATTCGCGCTAGGCTAGCGGGGTCGCAGTGCTCGGGCAGTCGCAGCTGCTGATGCTGGTACACCAGCCAGGCTATCGCGGTGGCGTAAGCCAGGTTGTAGCCGAGCTCCGCATGCGGGTCGCGCAGAAAGCAGTGCTGGCTGGCGAGGCCTCTGATGCGGCTGGCCAGATCGGGTTGCCGGGCCAGATACTCGTCCCACAGGCGGGTGTGCAGTCGGGGGCTGATACCATAGGGGCCGATAGCCAGCTCGACGCGCTTGGCCTCGGGCAGGCGAGCAGTGCAGAGCAGGGTGCCCAGCAGCAGCTGGCCGGTGTGCTGGCAGCTGATGCCGAGGTAGTCGAGGGTTGGCTGCAGGATGTTTTGCTGCAGAGTGGCCGTATCACCGAGTTGAAAGAGGTTGAAGGCTGCACCCTGTGCGGGCTGCTCATGTGTATGCGGTGCTGCAATGGCGGACATCGGTTTACGTCCTGTAGGTTACCGTCATGTTTTAAAGCATAGCGGCAGTTTTTTCCGGTAATACGTTGTTTTTAAATTATTTTGAATGCTGCGGCTCGTCGCATATAACGGGTCGTCATAACGGCTGTATTCATAACAACAATGGGCTTTGAACCATGCAGGAATCGACCTCCCGGAGCAGTTCTGCTCCGATTGATGAGCCGGCCTTTCTGGCCGAGCAGCGGGGCTTGAGGCGGCTGCGCTTCAGCAAGACGATTGAAGACGCATTTCAGCATTATCTGCATGCCAAGATGGCGAGTCGGGTCGTGGTCGTGGCGACCTCGTCCATCGTGTTCATGTTGCTTTTCATGTGGCTGGATTACGTCTATCTGCCCCCGGAGCTTGCAACGTACACGCTGAGTATTCGCGCTGTTGGCCTGGGCGTGATCTGTTTTGCCATCTGGTATTCCAACCGACCCGGAAGGGTGCCTCCTCGCTATGCCTTTGCGATGGCGACGGTGGGGTACATCTGTGTCGGTATCATGGTGGCCATGGTGATTACCATGGCCCGTGCCGCTGAGGTTTCCATTCGGGTCACCCACGACGGCCTGTATCTGGTTCTGCTGTCCGGGATGTTTCTGCTGGCCCTGCCGATGCGGCATGCCGTGCTGGGTTCCTGGACTATCGTGCTGAGTTATCTGTTTGCCGAGATGATGATGAGTGCGCCGGCAAGGATGCTGATTTCCGATGGCATTTTCCTGTCCAATTTCGCGGTCATGGGCTCGCTCGGCACCTATCTTTACGAGTATATGCAGCGTCGTGCCTATCTCAACGAGCAGTTGCTGGAAGCCGCCCGCCGCCGCGCCGAACGCGAGAGTCAGAGCAAAACGCACTTTCTGGCGACCGCCAGCCATGACCTGCGTCAGCCGCTGCATGCCATGCTTCTGTTCATTCAGCATTTGCAGGAGCAGCCGCTTAATGGCGAGGCACAGCGCACGGTCGGGCGCCTGAGCGACTCGACCCAGTTGCTGCAGGCCATGCTCAACTCGCTGCTGGACATCTCGCGGCTGAGTGTCGGTATGGTGCGCCCCCAGATACGCTCCTTCAACCTGGCGCCCTGGCTGCAGCGGCTGATTGCCAGTCTGGACAGTGTTGCCCTGCGGCGGGGAATTCAACTCGAGTTGCACTGTGCACCTTATCTCGCGGTGCGCAGTGACACGTTGCTGCTTGAGCGGCTGCTGCGCAACTATCTGAACAATGCGCTGCTGCATGCCGATGCCTCAGTGGTACGCGTTGAGGTGAGCCGCAATGAGGATCATCTGCGGATCGCGGTAATCGATAACGGCTGCGGCCTGGAGGAGGCCGACCAGGAGCGGATCTTCGAGGAGTTCACCCAGTTGCGCAACCCGGCTCGAACGCTCGACAAGGGCGTTGGCCTTGGGCTCAGTATATGTCGTCAGATCTTGCACCTGCTGCAGTACCCCTCCGGGGTGAATTCGCGCCCAGGGGAGGGTGCCTGCTTCTGGGTCGAGGTGCCCGTCGGCGAGTGGCAGGCTCAGCCCGAGGAGCCCATGCAGGCTGTTGTGCCCAATCTGCATGGGCAGGTGGCACTGATTGAGAATGACCGGGTCAGCCGGGAGGCGATGCAGTCGCTGCTGTCGAGCTGGGGCTGTGTGGTCTGGGCGTTTTCCAGCGCCGATGAGGCGCTGGCCGAACTCGGTACAGCAGGTGTGGACGTGGTGCTCAGTGACTATCGACTCGAAGGCGAGCTGAATGGTCTTGAGTTGATCCGGCAGCTGCGTGAACGGGGCATCTTTGGCGGTCCGGCAGCGCTGGTAACGGCCGATACGTCGGATGATCTGGTGGAGTCAGCGCGCCTGGCCGACCTGCATTTGCTCAACAAGCCGGTGCTGCCGGCGCGCCTGCGCCGGCTGGTTCACGAGATGCTGGAGCATGCTGGCCGGTCCGCTGCGGATGCCCGTTCCGGTGCTAGAAACTCACCAGGCCGAGCTTGCGAGCCTGAGTGACACACTCGGTTCGGTTGTGGCAGTCCAGTGAGGAGAACAGCGCCTTGAGGTGGGTTTTGACGGTATCTTCCGACAGTGAAAGACGCTGGCATATCACCTTGTTCGGCAGCCCCTCGGCGAGCAGGTCCAGTATCTCAAGCTGGCGTGGCGTGATGCCGACTTCTCGGGCACTGGTCTGGCGGTCAATTTTCAGTGCGGTGTCGCCGATCACCACCTGGGCGCCGTACAACAGTTGGGTTACAGCGTCCAGCAGGGTCTTGCCGTCGGTTGTCTTGCTGATGAAGCCGGCCGCGCCCAGCTGCAGGGCAGCCTCCAGATCGCTGGGGCTGTTGCTGGCGCTGAGGATGGCGATAGGCACCATGGCGTCCGCGGCCCGCAACTTCTGCATCAGCGACAGGCCGCTGCTGTCCGGCAGTTGCAGATCGAGCAGGATCAGGTCATAGGGGTATTCCCTGACCAGTTGCAGGGCTTCGGCAGCATTGCGGGCGTGATCAAGCTTGACTCCCTCACACAGCGAGCCGAGCGTCAGGCTCAGGCCATCCAGGTAGATCTGATGGTCATCAATCAGCAATAACCGGGTGTCCGGTGGCAGGCTGCTCATGGCACGTCCTCGACTCAGGTGCCGCAGATCACCAAGCAGGCGTCGCGGCGTTTGTTATTGTTTGCCGCCTGATGATATGCAAAGCCCGCAGTGAGCACCACCCCGATCATATCGGGGTGGGATCTCAGTCGCGCGGTGGCAGCTGTTTGCGCAGTTCCTGAAGCTCGCTGCGCAGGGCTTGCAGTTCGCTCAGCAGCGCCTGTGTCGAGTGGTGTTCGACCTCTGGCTCGGCGCTGCTGTTGGCTTCCCGCTGATGCTGGATGGCATCCACAATGACCGCAATAAACAGGTTCAGCATCATGAAGGTAGCGATCAGAATGAATGGCACAAAATACAGCCAGGCGTAGGGAAACTCCTCCATCACCGGTCGCACGATGCCCATCGACCAGCTCTCCAGTGTCATCACCTGGAACAGGGTATACAGGCTGGCGCCCAGCGTGCCGAACCACTCTGGAAAGTGGCTGCCGAACAGCTGAGTCGCGATCACGGCCGCGACATAGAAGATCAGGCCCAGCAGCGCAACGATGCTGCCCATGCCCGGCAGGGAAGACAGCAGCGACTGCACTACGATCTTCATGCTGGGGACGATGGAAATCAGGCGCAGCACCCGCAGTACCCGAAGGGCGCGCAGAACGGCCAGCGGGCCGCTTGCCGGTACCAGTGCAATGGCAATCACCAGCGTGTCGAACAGACCCCACGGGTCACGCAACAGTCGCCAGCCGTGGGCGATAAAGCGCAGACCGATCTCGATTACGAAGCAGCCGAGGATCAGTTGATCGAGCAGGCGTAGCACATGCCCCCAGCGTTGCATCAGGGCCGGTGCGGTTTCCAGTCCGAGAATCACTGCGTTGATCAGAATCAGGGTGGTGATGAGGTATTGAAAGCGAGGGCGTTCCAGCCAGGCGGCCAGACGCTCGCGCCAGGGCGCGTTGAGTTCCAGGGTTGTGTTCATGGTGGTCTTCGGGAGAGGAGATAATGGCCCGCAGGGCGGGCCCTTGATGTCAGTGCTCGTTTTCTGCAAAGGCGCAGAGTGTGTAAGTCGGGATACCTGCGTCCTGCATGATCTGCGAGCCACCCAGATCCGGCAGATCAATAATGGCGGCGGCTTCGTAGACGCTGGCACCGCATTGGCGAACCAGGCTGGCCGCGGCGAGGAAGGTGCCGCCGGTGGCAATCAGATCATCCAGCAGCAGTACCTGCTCACCGCCGGCGAGGGCGTCGCGGTGCATCTGCATGGTGGCTTCACCGTATTCGGTGGCATAGCTGGCGCCGATGGTATCGGCTGGCAGCTTGCCGGCCTTGCGCAGCAGCACCAGAGGACGATTGAGTTCATAGGCCAGGATCGAGCCTATCAGAAAGCCGCGCGCGTCAATGGCGCCGATATGGGTTACCGGGCTGTCGATATAGCGCTGGATCAGGCTGTCGGCCACCATGCGCAGGCCCTTCGGCGACTGAAACAGGGGCGTGATGTCGCGGAAGGTCACGCCTTCCTTGGGAAAGCCGGGCACCGGCCGGATCAGCGACTTGATCGCATATTCGTCAAAGATCATCGATAGGTCCTGAAAATCAGTCGAGCTGGCCGCCAGCCAGCGCACACAGCTCGCCGTGGTTGAGAATCTCTACTTCCTTGCCCTCGGCGGCGATCAGTCCCTGTTGCTGGAAGCGGGTAAATACGCGGGATACGGTTTCCACCGCCAGACCCAGATAGTTGCCGATATCGTTACGCGACATGGCCAGCCGGAAGGAGCGGGCCGAGTATCCCCGGGCACGGAAACGCGCCGACAGGTTGATCAGCAGCGTAGCAATGCGTTCGTCCGCAGTCTTCTTCGACAGCAGCATCATCATCTGCTGGTCATCACGGATTTCGCGACTCATCAGGCGCATTACCTGGCGGCGCAGGGTTGGCATGCTGGCAGTCAGATCATCCAGGCGCTCGAACGGGATTTCACATACGGATGTGGTTTCCAGTGCTACCGCGGTAACCGGCTGGCGCTCACCGTCCATACCGGAAAGCCCAATCAGCTCACTGGCCAGATGGAAGCCGGTAATCTGTTCGACACCTGCATCATCAACGGTGAAGGTCTTGATGGTGCCGGAGCGCAGTGCATACAGGGAGTCAAATGAATCACCCTGTCGGAAAAGCACCTCACCCTTGCGCAGCGGTCGGCCACGCTTGACGATGCTGTCCAGGCTGTCCAGCTCCTGATCCTGCAGCGCCAGTGGCAGGCACATGGCGGCGAGGCTGCAGTCCTTGCAGTGCGCTTCGGGTAGCGCTTTTAGTTTGATTGCATCGGTCATGACGGTCGTGGCTCTGTTTGTCGATGGACAAAGCGTACAACATGCGCGGCAAGGCTGCCACGCCCGGGTTTGTTGCAACAGGTGTTCAGCCGTGGGCGTGCTGCGCCGCAGTGGGCAGGCTGAGCTGCTCTATCAGCCATTTCTGATGCGGCCCGGGCAGGGTCCAGACGCCGAACAGGATCACCATCAGGGCGGCGCCAATCCGCAGGCTGCGACGTCTGAGCAGGGCAGTCAGGCGTTCAGCAGCAGCGCCGGTTGCGAGTAACGTCGGCAGGGTACCAAGGCCAAAGGCAAGCATCAGCAGTGCCGAGGTGGCTGCATCACCGTGGCTGCTGCTCCAGATCAGGGTGCTGTAGACCAGGCCGCAGGGAAGCCAGCCCCACAGGCCGCCGAGCAGCAGGGCCTGGCCGGGACGCTGCACAGGCAGCAGACGTCTGGCGTGGGGTTCGATTTGCCGCCACAGGCCGCGGCCGATGGTTTCGATGCGGGTCAGGCCCGACCACCAGTTGGCCAGATACAGCCCCATGGCGATCATCAGCAGGCCGGCGACACCCCGCAGGATCAGGTCCAGGCCCAGACCATGCAAGGCCCAGCCGAGGCTGCCAATGATGGCACCGGCCAGGGTATAGCTGGCGATGCGCCCGGCGTTGTAGGCCAGCAACAGGCGCCAGAGCGGCCAGCCGCGTCGTTGCGCCGGCGGGATGGCCATGGTGAGCGCCCCCATCAGACCGCCACACATGCCGATGCAGTGGCCACCGCCGAGCAGCCCCAGAGCCAGTGCAGTCAGTAGCTGGGCGACAAGCAGCTCACTCATTTGTCTTGATCGCTGTCGTCGCGCTCGGCGTCGCCTTCGCGCTTCTGGGCGGCGAGGTGGGCTGGATCGTCGTCATCAAACAGGATGCTGTGGGCAGGGCTGTCCAGGTCATCGTACTGGCCGTTATTGACCGCCCAGTTGAAGATCCAGATCGCGGTAATCACCAGGGCGATGGCAATCGGCACGAGGATGTAGAGAACGGTCATGCACTGGGCTCCGGTTGGGCACTGTGGTGCTGCGCTGCGACGGGCGGGCGGATGCGCGTGAGTCGCAGGGCATTGAGCACCACCAGCAGCGAGCTGAGGGACATGCCAAGGGCGGCGAGGGCCGGTGTAACAAAGCCGAACGCAGCCAGCGGCAGCACCGCGAGATTATACAGCGTAGCCCAGCCCAGATTCTCGATCATGATCGCGCGGGTCTTGCGCGCGATGGTCATAGCCTGCAGCAGCGCGCTGAGATGGCTGCCGAGCAATACCGCATCGGCGTTGGTCTTGGCCAGATCGGAGGCGTTACCCATGGCAATGGAAATGTCGGCGCTGGCCAGCACCGGCACATCGTTGACGCCGTCACCAAGCATCAGCACCTTTTCACCGGCCGCCTGCCGGGCCTGCACGAAGGCCAGCTTGTCATCCGGGGCAGCGTTGCCGATGGCCTCATCAATACCCAGCTCCCGGGCGACCCGGTCGACCACCCGCTGGTGGTCACCCGACAGCAGCACGATCTGCAATCCACGGGCCTTGAGCCCGTCGATCAGCTCGTGCGCGTCGCTGCGCAGACGATCATTGAGCGCGAACCAGCACAGTGGGCCATCGGCTCCGGCAAGCAGCAACCATTGGCCGTCACCGGCAGGACGCTCGGGCTCTGGCTGACCGGACAGGGCCATGGCGAAGGCGGGTTTGCCAATGCGCAGCGGCCGGCCTTCGCAGCGCCCGTCGAGTCCGTGGCCGGGTTCATTGCTGCAGTGCTCGGCCTGCTCGCTGCTGCGGCCAAAGGCGCGGGCAATCGGGTGTTCAGAATGGCTTTCCAGCATTTGTGCCCAGCGCAACGCCTGGTCAGCGTCGACGCCGGGGAAGGGCAGTATCTGTTCTAGGGTCATGCGCCCCTCGGTCAGGGTGCCGGTCTTATCCAGGATGACTGTCTGAACCTGCGGCAGGCCTTCAAGCACGTGCCCGCGGGTGATCAGCAGGCCGAGCTTGTGCAGGCTGCCTGTGGCGGTAGTCAGCGCAGTAGGCGTAGCCAGCGACAGGGCGCACGGACATGTCGCCACCAGCATCGCCAGCACGATCCAGAATGCGGTGTGCAGGTCGGCAGCCCACCACCATGCGCCACCGACTACAACCGCGGCCAGCAGCACGGTGAGCAGGAAGTACTGGGCCACGTCGTCGGCAAGACGGCCGAGCCTCGGCTTGTCGGACTGGGCACGTTCGAGCAGGCGAACGATGGCGGACAATCGGGTCTGCTCTCCCAGTGCATCGATGCGCAGGCGCAGCGGTCCTTCGACATTCAGCGTGCCGGCGGTCACCGGATCACCGGCAGCCTTGGCAATCGGCAGGTATTCACCGGACAGGGCCGATTCGTCGACACTGCTCTGGCCGCTGATGATGGTGCCGTCAGCCGGGATGCTCTCGCCGGGCTTGACCTCAACCACGTCACCGCAACGCAGCTCTTCAAGCATGATCCGTTGTGTGCTGCCATCGGCCTCGACGCGCAAGGCGCTGGGCGGCAGCAGATTGACCAGCTTTGCGGTACTTTCGACCGTGCGCTGGCGCGCGCGCCGCTCCAGATAGCGGCCGGCCAGCAGAAACAGGGCAAACATGGTGACCGAGTCAAAATACACCTCGCCGCTGCCGATCAGGGTGGCGTAGATGCCGGCCAGGTAGGCGCCGCCAATGGCCAGCGAGACCGAAACGTCCATGCTCAGGCGGCGGTTGCGCAGGTCGCGCCAGGCGCCCTGAAAGAAGGGCGCGCAGCTGTAGAACACTACCGGCGTCGTCATCAGCAGGCTGGCCCAGCGCAGCAGGTCGGCCATGCGCTCGGTAACGTCCTGATTAAACTCCTCGGACAGCGCCATAGTCGCCATCATTACCTGCATGAACAGCAGCCCTGCCAGGCCAAGGCGACGCAGGTAACGGCGGTTTTCCGCGGCTATCTGTTCTGAGGCCTTGTCCGGCTCGTAGGGGTGAGCAGCGTAGCCGATTTTGCGCAGGCTCTTGAGCAGGCCTGAGAGACGGGTTTGGTTATCCTTCCAGCGCAGGCTAAGGCGCTGGTTGCCCATGTTCAGCGCGACGTCGGTGACGCCGGGCTGAGCGCGCAGGTGGCGCTCAATCAGCCAGCCACAGGCAGCGCAGCTGATGCCTTCCACCAGCAGAACGGCCTGCTGCTCTTCTCCATCGCGCTGGGCGAAGCGCTGCTGCACGTCCTCGCGGTCATACAGTTCCAGCTCATCCTGGAGCGCGCGCGGCATGGCCTCGGGGTTGGCCGATGTTTCGGTGCGGTGGCGGTAGTAGGACTCCAGGCCGGCGCTGCAGATAGCCTGCGCAACAGCCTGACAGCCGGGGCAGCACATGGGGCGCTGCTCACCAAGAATGGTGACATGCCAGGGCGCGCCGGAGGGAACCGGCTCGCCGCAGTGGTAACAGGGGGTAGGGTGGGACATGCCTTACTTTGCAGTCAGCTGGTATTGCTTGCCCTTGGCCAGGTGCACTTCGCCGGTCAGGCGCCAGCCGTCATCGCCTGCATTGGCCGGATCACTGAGTTCGACATAGCGGCGCCCCTCGATACGGTTCTCGAGCTGGCCGGTGTAGGTATTGCCCTGAATCTGGCGCAGCATCACCGTGCGGTCACGGGAGGCGTGTGTCGGTGAAATCAGGTCAAGCTTGAGGCCCGCGGGCAGCGCCTGCAGCTCACCGCTGAGCTGCAGACTGATGTCGCCGGTCACGTCATCAATACCGAACTCGGCCGCAACGCCAATGGCACTGGCGTTGCGGTCCTGGTCCAGGTACAGGTTGATGGCCTTGCCTTCGCTGTAATAGTTGTCGCGGACCAGACTGTCGGGGTTAAGCCCGGCAATCATCAGCAGCCCGATCCCGATCACTACGGCAAAGCCGAGAATGGCAATGATGAACCACGCCCAGAACTGCTTGTACCAGGGTGAGGCTGAGGTGTCGTGCTGCGTCATGCTTGATCCTGTATCTGTCAGCGAACCTGTGGGGCCATAAACCGGCTTTCGGCTTCGGCCTGCACATCTTCATCATCGGTTGCCGTCACGGTGAAGGTGATCGGGATGTTGGTCGCGCCGGCAAGCTCGACCGGATCCATCTGCACGTTCAATGGCAGTTCCAGTTTGCGGCTGGGTGCCACGGTCAGACGGTTATCCGGAAGCTCAAGCTGCAGGCCCGGATGCCCCTGAACCTCGACTCGATAGCTCCGCTCGGTCTGTGCCTTGTTGAAAATTTTGACAATGTACACGTTCTCGATAGCACCGGCACTGGTTTCTCGATACAGAACATTGCGGTCGCGCTCAATGTCCAGCGATACCTGGCTGAGGTTGCCCACGGTGATGATGAACAGGCAGATCATGGCTACCAGGGCGGCACCGTAGCCGATCAGGCGAGGGCGCAGCCAATGGGTGCTCTTGCCTTCCAGCGCGTGCTCGGTGGTATAGCGAATCAGTCCGCGCGGGTATTCCATCTTGTCCATGATCTCGTCACAGGCGTCGACGCAGGCCGCGCAGCCGATGCACTCGTACTGCAGACCGTTGCGGATGTCGATACCGGTCGGGCAGACCTGTACGCAGACGTTGCAGTCGATACAGTCACCCTTGCCGACTTCGGCCGGGTCAACGCCTTTCTTGCGCGAGCCACGCGGTTCGCCGCGTTTGGCATCGTAGGACACGATCAGGGTGTCGGCATCGAACATCACGCTCTGAAAGCGTGCATAGGGGCACATGTAGATGCACACCTGCTCGCGCATCCAGCCGGCGTTGATGTAGGTCGCAGCGGTAAAGAAAAACACCCAGAACAGCGCCCAGCCGGCGATTTGCAGGGTGAAGATATCGGCAAACAGGCCACGGATAGGGGTGAAATAGCCAACAAAGGTAATTGCGGTAATCAGTGATACCGCCAGCCAGATACTGTGTTTGGCCGCCTTGCGCATCAGCTTGTTGGCGCTCATCGGCTCCTTGTTGAGCCTGATGCGGGCGTTGCGCTCACCCTCGGTAACACGCTCGGCCCACATGAAGATCCAGGTCCAGACGGTTTGCGGGCAGGTGTAACCGCACCAGACGCGGCCGGCGAACACGGTGATAAAGAACAGGCCGAAGGCGCAGATAATCAGCAAAAACGAGAGCAGGAAGAAATCTTCCGGCTGGAACGTAGCGCCAAAAATGTGGAACTGGCGAGCAGGCAGATCCCAAAGCACGGCCTGACGATCACCCCAGGGCAGCCAGACGGTGCCAAAGTACATGAGAAACAGGAAGCCGACGCCAATCAGGCGAATGTTCTTGAACAGACCCTTGTAGGAGCGGGTCTGGATCTTGTCGCGTTTGGCGTAGAGGTCAATGGTTTCGACCTTGGGAGTTACATCTTCGAGAGGGATCTTGCTCATGGTCAGGCTAACCCTATCAGGCAGGTAGGATGGTTCGGCAGACTGGCCTCGCGTAGGGACAGACTTTGCCTTCAGTACAGAACATAGACTGCTTGGGCTATCAGAACAATGCGACCGGTAGTCGCGCGCAAGGTCTGTTGATCTGGGTCATAAAGCAAAACGGGGAGACAATGTCTCCCCGTTTTGGTCAGCTCAGGCTGCGATTACTGCGCGTCTTTGTGGGACAGGCTGTAAACGTAGGAGGCAAGCATGTGGATCTTGTCCTCGCCCAGGTGGGCCTGGCTGGGCATGTGGCCGTTACGACCGTAACGAATGGTCTGCTGCACCTGCAGGAAGCTGGAGCCGTAGAGCCAGATGTCGTCGGTCAGGTTCGGTGCACCCAGTTGCTGGTTGCCCTTGCCGCCGCCACCGTGACAGACCGCACAGGTGTTGGTGTAGGTGGTCTTGCCTGCGGCCAGATCGACGCCTTCGGTTTCCAGACCAGACAGGCTGCGAACATAACCGGAGACGTTGCGAACACCGTCTTCACCAATAACGGCCAGCCACGCCGGCATTGCAGCCTGGCGGCCCGCACGCAGGGTGGTCTTGATGGTTTCCGGGTCACCGCCGTACAGCCAGTCGTTGTCGGTCAGATTCGGGAAACCGAACGCGCCGCGTGCGTCAGAACCGTGGCAAACCGAGCAGTTGGTGGCGAACAGACGCTGGCCGATGGCAACCGCTTCCGGCACCTTGGCAACTTCCTCAACCGGCATGGCGGTGTACTTGGCGAAGATAGGGGCGAAACGCTCTTCAGCGCGCGCTACTTCCGCTTCGTACTGGCTTTCCTGGGTCCAGTTCAGGTAGCCCGGCCATTTGCCCAGACCCGGGAACAGGAACAGATAGACCGCAGAAAACACCATGGTCAGAACGAACAGGACAAACCACCAGCGGGGCAGGGGGTTGTCGTATTCCTCAATGCCGTCAAAGCTGTGGCCCATGGTCTCGTTGGTCGGACCAGGGCGCTGGGTTTTGCGGGTGGCCAGCAGCAGCCAGAGAATCAGGCCAAGGCAGGTCAGGGTCAGAATGACAATGTACCCGCTCCAGAAATTAGTCATTACTTGTTACTCCTAGCATCTTTATGCTGCTCGTCCGAGGTCTCGTGCTCGTCTTCGTCGGCAAACGGCAGCTGAGCGGCTTCGTCGAAGTCCTTCTTCTTGTGTGAGCTGTAGGCCCAGATCACAACGCCGATGAAGGCCGCCATGGCGAAGACGGTGCCGAGACCCTGGAGAGTGCTGTTATCCATGGTGGCTTACCGATCCGACAGGACAGTGCCCAGGTGCTGCAGGTAAGCGATCAGAGCATCCATTTCGGATACGCCCTGAACGGCTTCCTTGGCACCGGCGATGTCGTCGTCGGTATAGGGAACACCCATGCTGCGCAGCACTTCCATCTTCTTGGCGGTGTACTTGCCATCAAGTACAGCGTCCTGAAGCCACGGGAAGGGCGGCATCTTGGATTCCGGCACTACGTCCTGAGGGTTGATCAGGTGAGCGCGGTGCCAGTCGTCGGAGTAACGACCGCCGACACGGGCCAGGTCCGGACCGGTACGCTTGGAGCCCCACAGGAAGGGGTGATCCCAAACGCTTTCACCGGCAACCGAGTAGTGACCATAGCGTTCGGTCTCGGCACGGAACGGACGGATCATCTGCGAGTGGCAGCCAACGCAGCCTTCGCGGATGTAGATGTCACGGCCTTCCAGCTCAACCGCGGTGTAGGGGCGCAGGCCTTCTACCGGCTCGGTGGTTTCCGGCTGGAAGAACAGCGGGACGATCTGAACCAGACCGCCGAAGCTGATGGCGATGACAATCAGAACGACCATCAGGCCAAGGTTTTTTTCTACTGTTTCATGCAGTTTCATTTAACGCGTCCCTCAGGCAGTCTGTGCGGCGGCTTCGAGGTTGGCCGCTTTGCTGTGGCGCACGGTACGCCAAACGTTGTAAGCCATCAGCAGCATACCGATCAGGAAGAAGGCACCGCCGATCATGCGGACGATGAAGCCGTAGTGGCTTGCTTCCAGTGCTTCAACGAAGGAGTAGGTCGGTGTGCCGTCGACGTTCACTGCACGCCACATCAGGCCCTGGGTGATGCCGTTGACCCACATGGAGACGATGTACAGCACGGTGCCGATAGTCGCCAGCCAGAAGTGCGTGTTGATCAGCGCGGTGCTGTACATGGCTTCACGGCCGAAGACTTTCGGGATCAGGTGGTACAGCGATCCAATGGAGATCATGGCAACCCAGCCCAGAGCACCGGCGTGTACGTGACCAATGGTCCAGTCGGTGTAGTGGGACAGCGCGTTGACGGTCTTGATCGCCATCATCGGGCCTTCAAAGGTGGACATGCCGTAGAACGCCAGAGCCACAACCAGGAAGCGCAGGATCGGGTCGGTGCGCAGTTTGTGCCAGGCGCCGGACAGGGTCATCATGCCGTTGATCATACCGCCCCAGGAGGGAGCCAGCAGAATCAGGGACATGATCATGCCCAGGGACTGAGCCCAGTCAGGCAGAGCGGTGTAGTGCAGGTGGTGCGGGCCGGCCCAGATGTAGATGGAGATCAGCGCCCAGAAGTGCACGATGGACAGGCGGTACGAGTAGATCGGACGCTCGGCCTGCTTGGGAACGAAGTAGTACATCATGCCCAGGAAGCCGGCGGTCAGGAAGAAACCAACCGCGTTGTGACCATACCACCACTGAATCATCGCATCCGTTGCACCGGCATACATGGAGTAGGACTTGGTCAGGCTGACCGGAATCGCCATGCTGTTGACGATGTGCAGGACAGCAACGGTGAGGATGAAGCCACCGAAGAACCAGTTACCCACGTAGATGTGCTTCATCTTGCGCTTCATGATGGTGCCGAAGAACACCAGAGCATAGCTGACCCAGACGACAGCAATCAGGATGTCGATCGGCCATTCCAGCTCAGCGTATTCCTTGCTGGAGGTCAGACCCATCGGCAGGGTAATGGCGGCGAGCACGATGACTGCCTGCCAGCCCCAGAACGTGAAGGCAGCCAGGCCATCAGAGACCAGGCGGGCCTGCGAGGTACGCTGTACCACGTAGTAGGAGGTAGCAAACAGGGCACATCCGCCAAAGGCGAAGATGACCGCGTTAGTGTGCAACGGACGCAGGCGTCCGAAGGTAGTCCACGGCAAGCCAAAATTCAGTTCGGGCCAGACCAGTTGGGACGCAATGAAGACGCCCATGGCCATGCCCACGATACCCCAGACCACCGTCATGACGGCGAACTGGCGTACCACCTTATAGTTATAGGCTGTCGGAGTGGTAGCTGTGCTCATGCGAGATTCCACGGATAGCAGTTGGTTTATGGGTATTAAAGCGCTGGCAAGTATGAGGAAAGCCCGCGCTCATTGCAATGACATAGGTCAGTGCTACGGCGCCTTGCAGGGCCTCTGGACTGGCCTCCCGATCGACGTCCGTGTACCGTGCCGAGTATTTTCGACCGGCCTCGGATGGGGTCGGAACAGCTGTCCAACGTGCTGCGTCGTCCTGTCGTGCGTCCGGCGCAGCGCCGCCTACTTGAGACTAGTCATGCTGGTTTCAGATGTGAAGCCGGCAGCGCTCGCAGGTGTGTGACATGGTGTCGCACGCTTTCGGTGCAACCGTTCAGACAGGTAAATAAATGAAGGAAGAGATGACGGCTTCAGGTTTTCTGGTTAATGACCCATCAACATCACCGATCGCGCAGTTGATGCTCGCTCATGGCGCAGGCGCGCCCATGGACAGCCCGTTCATGAATCTGCTGGCCGCTGCGCTGGCAGCGCGCGGAGTGCGCGTGTTGCGCTTCGAGTTTCCCTACATGGCGGAGCGCCGACGTACCGGCGGCAAGCGCCCGCCCAACCCGATGAGCGTGCTGGAGCAGGCGTTTCGGCTCCAGGCGGCGCAGCTGCAGGGGCGATTCTTTGTCGGTGGCAAGTCGATGGGGGGGCGTGTTGCCAGCATGCTTGCGGCAGAGGTCGGGGCGGCGGGGTTTGTCTGCTTCGGTTATCCGTTCCATCCACCGGGCAAGCCCGAACGTATGCGCACCGAGCACCTTGGCGTGCTGCAATGCCCCGGCCTTGTCGTTCAGGGGACCCGTGATCCGTTTGGCAAACCCGAAGAGGTTGCGGGGTATGACCTGGACCCGGCGCTGGGTCTGCATTGGCTGGACGGTGGCGAGCATGACTTCAGACCGCTCAAGGCGAGCGGTCTGGAGCAGCGGGATCTGATCGAGCAGGCGGCCGATGCGGCGGCCGCGTTCATGGCTGGCCTGACCCGCGCCCTGCGCCCGACCCGGTTCAGACGCCGAGCGCTGCCGGCATCACCGCAGCAGACATGGTGCCCCAACGGCGGCCTTTGACGAACAGTGGTACATACAGTACGAAGATCACTGTGCTGGTGCCGGGTAGTATGAAGGTGCCCATGTTCAGGTAGGTGCAGCTGCTCATCACGCGCAGGTCGCTCTCGCTGGCGACCGCAAAGCGTTTGTAATTGCTGCGGGCTGCATCGATGCGCGGGTCCCCGGTTGGCGGCTGTGAGGACGCGCTGCGACTGGTCGGCAGGTAGCCCTTTTCGTTCACCGCCGCCATGTACACGATGCCATCCTTGCCGCCCTGATCCCACTCATCCAGCAGGGGACGAATGCGCTCGATAAAGGCGTCTGCCCAGCGCACATCATGCTTCGGCGGGTTGGTGTTGGGAATGGCTGTGTAATTTTGCTCGAACAGGTCCACGCCCCGATCCGCGATTTCGTCCAGCCGGGATTCGATTTCGCGACGACGGGCCATCAGCAGTTCGGTCACTGCCTCCATATGGCCTTCGCCAAGGCGGAACCCGGCGAGGGCGCGCAGCGCCAGGTTGGTGTTGTCGCGCAGCGAGTCAGCCTGACGGAAGCTGGACTCCATGTGCTGACTGATAGTCAGGCTCAGATCACGAATTTCGCTGCCATGCTTGAGGGTCTCGGCATTGCTGGCAGTCAGCTGTTCCAGCGCGCTGCTGACCATGAGCAGGTCGTCATTGGCGCGCTGGAAGTCGTCAACCATCGCGTCGAACTGATCTGCTGCGGTGCTGACTGCCATGCCGGTTGATTCGGTTTGCTCGAGCATGTTCTGGGTCTGGTGATCGGCGCCAGCCATCGCGGAGGTCATCTGCTCCATCAGCTGACTGATCTGGTCGGCAGCGTTACCGACCTTGGCAGACAGGTTGCGCACCTCATCGGCGACCACGGCAAACCCGCGCCCCTGCTCGCCGGCGCGCGCTGCCTCGATGGCCGCGTTGAGGGCCAGCATGTTGGTTTGGGCGGAGAAATCCTGAACCGTGGTGAGAATCTCGCGAATGCGGGTCGAGCTGTTGTTCAGTGCGTTGACGTTGTCCTTGAAGCCGGTCATGGCGCTGCTGATCTGTTGCATCTGGCTACGCGCGTCGTTCATCTGCAGGCGCGACTGGCGGGCAATGTCGAGATTGCGGGAATTGACTTCGGTAACGCCGGTGGCGCGGCTGGAAATGTCGTGAAGGGCACTGGTGGTCTGTTCGCTGGCCTGAAAGATCAGTTCGGACAGCTGCTGTTGCACCTTGGCGTCCCGCGCCGCCTGCTCTGACAGCAGGCGGCTGTTGGCCGATGCCAGCGCTGTGCCCAGGCTGTTGAGCTGCAGCTCCATGATGATGCCGCGCAGACGCTCGTTGAGGCTGACGAACGCCTGACTTGCCTCGTCCTGCTCAAGATCGGCTGCGTTGACGCGCAGGTCAATCTGCTTGCCGTTGATGCGTTTGAACAGGGCGCCCAGCCCGCGTCCCTGGCGTGCTCCGGTGCGGCTCATCCAGGTGAAGGCTAGCGTCGGCGGGATCATGGCCAGCGCCGCCCAGAACAGCACGCCGGAGGCGCTTGAGATGACCGCTGCGAACAGGAAGGCTTCACAGGCCAGCAGGCCGCTGAGCGTCAGGCGTTCCTTACTGGATGGGCTGGCTGGATTGTCGGCAAGGGCGTTGCTTTGTTGTTGGGAAATCATGCGGCCTCCGGGGCTGCCTGGCTTTCTTATTATCGTTATAGCATCGCGTTGCGCCTCTGGATCGGGCGTTTGCGGCATGCTTCGGGGTTCCTCACGCCAGCATATCGGCATTACTTCTCATTTTCGATAGGGCAAAAACGCCATAGTTGGAGGCATATTTGCGTTGCCGTCTAGGTAGCCAGTGAGGGTAGCCAGAGCGAGAGTTGCGGAAACAGCACAAGCAGTACGGTAGCCAGCAGCAGGATCAGGATGAACGGCGGGGTGCCGCGTATGACATCGAAGTAGGGGCGCCGGAAGATCGCCATCGCGGTGAAGATATCGCAGCCGAAGGGCGGTGTGGCCGAGCCGATGGCGGCCTGAAGTGTCACGATCACGCCCACATGAACGGGGTCAAGGCCGGCGGCCTCCACGGCGGGTTTGAACAGCGGGGTCAGAATCAGGATGACGACGATCGGGTCGACGAACATGCATCCTATAAAGAAGGAAACAGCGATCAGACCCAGCACCAGGGTAGGGCTGTGACCGATGCTGCTGATAACGGGTTCCAGAATCGCCTGGGGAATGCCGGCGAAGGAAATGGCGTAGGTAAAGGCGTTGCCGGCTGCGACGAGAATGAACACCACTGCAGTAATCAGCCCGGTTGAAAGCGCGACGTCCCAGAGCTCGCTGAGCTTGACCGCACGCAACACCACGACCTCCAGCACCAGGGCATACAGCACAGCGATGGCCGCGGCCTCTGTCGGGCTGAAGATGCCGCCGTAGATGCCGCCGACCACCACCAGCGGAAAGCCCAGCGGCAGTAACGCCTTTTTCAATGCGGTCAGTCGGGTGGCCCAGTTGCTGCGTGGCTCCGGAGTGATACCCATGCGAATCGAGGCGATCCAGCAGTAGATGGAAAACAGCAGCAGAATCAGCAGGCCCGGAATGATGCCGGCGATAAACAGATCGCCGATCGAAGAGCCGGAAATAACACCGTAGATGATCATGCCGATACTCGGTGGGATCAGCAGGGCAATGTCGCTGGCATTGATGATCAGCGCCAGCGCAAAGGAGTCCGGGTAGCCTTTCTCAAGCAGCTTGGGCCGCATCGGCCCGCCCATGGCGACAACGGTAGCCTGGGTCGAACCGGAGACCGCGCCAAACAGCGTGCAACTGGCTGCCGTGGTGATCGGCAGGCCGCCGCGAAGGTGGCCGACAAAGCTTTGCACCAGATCCAGCAAGCGGTTGGCGGTATGCCCGCGTGTCATCAGGTCCGCTGCAAAGATGAACAGCGGAACGGCAGCGAGGGCCCAGGACTGCACACCGCTGATCATCTGCCCCATCAGCAGTTCGACGTTACCCAGCCCGATGACCAGAAACAGCAGCATCAGCGCCGCTACCAGCAGTGGCACCATCATCGGGAAGCCCAGGGCCAGCAGTACGATCATGGTTATGAGGGTCAGAGTCAGCATCGGTGGTCCGTGTCAGGGCAATCAGGGAGTGCTGTCGTCGGGGGCAGCGAGATACTCGTCCTTCTCGCTGAAGGACCGGTAGGTGTCGCGTGAGGTGAGGTTGCGCACGGCGGTCAGCCAGAACTGGATACCGGCCAGAAGCAGGCCGATCGGTGCCGCCAGGTAGGGTATCCATAGCGGGATTTGCAACGCCGAAGACGTGCGTCCGCGCTCGGCCATGGTGGCAACGTACTCGCCTGCATACCAGGCCAGATAGAACATCAGCGCGCCGGTTCCCAGGCTGATGATGATCAGCAGGACCTTGCGCGGCCGGCCGCTGAGCTGATCAAAAAAGGCTGACATGCTGATATGACGGGCCCGGCGGACAGCGTAACCGAGGCCGGCAAAGGTCATGATGACGAGGCTCATCTGGGTCAGTTCGACCTGGCCGGTGACGCCGTTGCCGAACAGCTGTCGGCCCAATACGTGAATGATCAGCAGGGCAGCCAGGAACAGCACGCTGGCACCAAGGACGCTCTTTTCCAGCCATTCGGTGAGGCGGTCCACGCCTTCAAGCAGGCGCAGCACCGGTGAAGCGGGGCGACGGTTTGCCGAGCTGTCGGCAGGTCGGGACATCGGTTTGTTCCTTTTCGCGGCGCTAACGGTCGTATCGTGACCGAAAAGGCTAACTCGGGGAGTTAGGCGCCGACTTCTGTCTGTAGATGGACGTAGTAGTCACATTCAGCTCAGATGGTGAATTTGTACTCCTTTTTTGACCTTAACCCATATCAATCGTCTTTGCACGACGTGAACATGCGCGAATGCTGTGTTAGGGTTTGGCAGGAAACCAGAACAATTGAAAAGGAGTGTTCCATGAATTTGCGTAATGGTTGCCTTCTTGCGGCTGCGGTAATGCTGGCTGCCTGCGGATCCGAAGAAGAACCTGTTGCCAGTGGTAATGGCTCAGAGACACCTGAGCAGAGCGCTGTGGCCCAGGCCGATGCCGTGGAAACCGAAACCTGGGGTTTCGCCCTTGAAGAGATTGAAGGCAGCGTGCAGTACGAATACGGTGCCAGGTTTGCCGAGCTGATCAAGGAAAAGACCGACGGCGCTGTGGAGGTCAAACTCTACCCCTATGGCCAGCTGGGTGGTCTCACGGATATCTACGATCAGGTGCAGTCCGGCTCGATCCAGTTTGCCTTTGGTTCCGGCTTTCTCGGCGGCACGGTTCCCGAGTCGCAGCTGTTCAGCCTGAACTTCGTGCTGACCGACGACGAAAAGACCAATACGGAAATTCTCAACGCCCCCGAGTTCCGCAAGAACGACGATCTGGTTGCCTCCTACCGCGACCGTGGTCTGCAGCCGCTGGCTATCGTGCCCGAGGGCTGGCAGGTCTGGAGTGCCAACAAGGCGATCCGCTCACCGGCTGACTTCGACGGCATGGCGATTCGAACCATGGACAATCGTCTGCTGCGCGAAACCTACAGCGCCTACGGCGCCGATCCCACCACCATGGAATACGGCGAGCTGTTCAGCGGCATGCAGCTGGGCCAGCTGGACGGCAATATCCAGCCCGTATTCGCCCATCAGGAGATGGACTTCTACAAGGTTCAGGACTATCTGATCTTCGCCAATCAGGCGCAGTTCATCGCTACCTTTATGGCCAACAGCGACTGGTATGACGGCCTCACCGACGAGCGCAAGGCAATCATTGATGATGCCGTAGTCGAGCTGGTGCCGTGGATCCACGACGTGCAGACTCGCCTCAATACCGAGCGCCTGGACATCATCACTGAAAACAGCGACATCGAGCTGGTGTACCTGACGCCGGAGGAACGCGAGGTGTTCCGTGAGCGCAGTCTGCCTGTGCGTGATGTGTTTGCCGAGATGGTGGGTGAGCGCGGCACCCGTCTGATGAACACCCTGATCGAGCAGGTTGAGGCGGCCTCTTCGGCCGAGCCGGCAGACGAGTCTGCCCAGACCGAGTCCGAAACGGCGCAGGAGCCGTTGAAAGACGCTGCCTGATTCGCCCTGTAACGCTGACGGCCCGTCCGGCGCAAGCCGGGCGGGCCGTCTTGCGTTTGTCCTGCGCTCTTTCATCATCGCAGATGAGCCAGTAGCATAGCGGCCTGTTTCCGCCAGTCCTTACGGGATATCGCCATGACTACGCTTGATCGTGCCGCCGTTGAGCAGGCCCTTGCTCAATATCAGGATCCTTACCTTCGTACCGACCTGCTCAGTGCCGGCTGTTTGCGCAGGCTGGATATCGACGGCGGGCGCGTCGAGGCCGAGCTGGTGCTGGGCTATGCCGCAGGTAGTTTGGTCGGTGGCATCGCCCAGATGATGCAGATGGCGGTTGAGAATGTTGACGGCGTGACTGCGGCAAAGGTCAGCGTGCGCTGCGAGATTCAGGCCGGTAACGTGCAGGGGCAGGTGCCGGCACTGGAGAAGGTGAAGAACATTATTGCCGTTGCCTCGGGCAAGGGCGGGGTTGGCAAATCCACGACCGCAGCCAACCTGGCGCTGGCGCTGGCCCGTGAAGGGGCCAAAGTCGGGGTGCTGGATGCCGACATCTATGGCCCGAGCATGGGGCTGATGCTGGGTCTGCCGGAAGGCACGCGTCCGCAGGTCAGTGATGGCAAGTGGTTTGTCCCGCCACGCGCGCATGGCCTGCAGGTGATGTCGATGGCGTTTCTGGTTGATGACAATACGCCGGTGGTCTGGCGCGGGCCGATGGTCTCGGGCGCGCTGATGCAGCTGCTGACCCAGACGGCCTGGGATGAGCTGGACTATCTGGTGGTCGACATGCCGCCGGGCACTGGTGATATTCAGCTGACTCTGGCGCAGAAGGTGCCGGTGACCGGTGCGGTGATTGTCACCACGCCGCAGGACCTGGCGCTGCTGGATGCGCGCAAGGGCATTGGCATGTTCGAGAAGGTCAATATCCCGGTGCTGGGGGTGGTCGAGAACATGGCCATTCACATCTGCTCCAACTGCGGTCACGCCGAGCATCTGTTCGGTGAGGGCGGTGGCGAACGTCTGGCGGCGGACTATGGCGTCGAGCTGCTCGGTTCGATGCCACTGTCGATGATGATTCGCGAGCAGGCCGACGGCGGCAAGCCGACCGTAATTGCCGAGCCGGAATGCCAGATCAGCATGGTTTATCAGGATATGGCGCGCCATGCGGCAGCGCGTATCGTTGAATTGGCGAATGCCGCACAAATGCCGGAAATCAGTATCAGCGACGACTGATCTCCGGACTTTTGTCGACGGGTATAACCCGGTAACATGCAGAGTCTTTTTTTCGCACCGCCTATTTCAGGACACGCCATGAGCATCAAATCCGACCGTTGGATCCGTACCCAGTCCCAGGAACACGGGATGATCGAGCCCTTTGTCGAACGCCAGATTCGCGGTGCGGAAGGGGATCGGGTGATTTCCTATGGTGTGTCGAGTTACGGCTACGACGTGCGCTGCGCTGACGAGTTCAAGGTGTTTACCAACATCCACTCGGCGGTAGTTGATCCGAAGAACTTTGACGAGAAGAGCTTCGTCGACATCCAGAGCGACGTGTGCATTATTCCGCCAAACTCCTTCGCGCTGGCGCGTACCGTTGAGTACTTCCGTATTCCGCGCAATGTACTGACGATCTGCCTTGGCAAGAGTACCTATGCGCGCTGCGGCATTATCGTCAACGTGACCCCGCTTGAACCGGAATGGGAAGGCCACGTGACCCTCGAGTTCTCCAACACCACCAACCTGCCGGCGAAGATCTACGCCAACGAAGGCGTGGCGCAGATGCTGTTCTTTGAATCGGACGAGCCCTGCGAAGTGTCCTACCGCGACCGCGGCGGAAAGTATCAGGGCCAGCGCGGCGTGACCCTGCCGCGGGCGTGATGCCTGTGTAATGAAAAACCGGCTGCGTGCCGGTTTTTTTATGCCCGAGTTTCAGTCGTAAGCTGACAGGCAAAAAGAAGCCGGTCTGCAAGCCTGCCGTGGTACAGGTTGCGAGACCGGCGCAAGATGCCGCTTTAGCTGACGGGAACCCTCGGAGCAGGGCGCCCGTTTTCAGACTCGGTACTTACAGGCTCTTGGAGACCGACAGGGTGACGTTGGCGTCGCAAGAGTCTTGATCGGAGTAGGCGCAGTCGTCACCCAGATCGGTGTCGCTGTACATGACAGCCCAGTCGAGGCCCAGCATGGTTTTGCCCAGGGTAACGGCCCAGTCACCGTATTTCTCGTCACCGCTGACGCCGTCCAGCGGGTCTTTGGTGTCAGTCAGACCGTAGTGCAGACCCAGACCGATATCGTAGGGCAGGGCAAAGTCGTAGCCGATGTAGGTGTACAGCGAGCTGGAGGGGTCGTAAGCGTACTTGGCGCCAACGGTGAAGCCGTACAGGCTCAGGCTGGCCAGAGCTTCTTCAACGTCGATGGAGCTGTTTTTCGGATAGGTGTAGGTAGTCCACTGCAGATAGTAGCTGATGTCGTCGGTGATGCTTCCGCCGTAACCCGCGTAGTAGTCGATTTCTACGCTGGAGCCGCCGAAGTCTTCGGAGTCGATGTTGGACGCCCAGGCGCCGACATACAGGCCGCTTTCGTGTGCAAAGTCCAGGCTGCCCTGGATAGCGCCAGCGCCGTCAGTTTGAGACTGACCACGCCAGATGTAATCGGTAGCCAGCGTCACAGTCATGCTGGAGTCAATTTTGCCAATGGCGGTATCGAACTCTTCAGCGTGAGCCATGTTGGCAAAAGACAGTGTGCTGGCGGTAGCAACGGCAACTGCAAGTTTCTTCATCATCACGTATTACCCCGTAGGTTTTGATTTAAGTGCGTTGGCACAGGTCCTATAGCATTTTGCTTGCCAACAATTTTTTTTATATTTAAATCAGATATATACGTATGTTTTGAAGGAAAATTGCACAGCCGTAACCCGAACGTCACAGAGCCCGTGCCCGTAATTGGTGCGGGAAAATGGTCGTCGTGTTGCATTGTGTGGCAGCAGGTGCAAACGCTAGCGTGGGAGCGTCGCCTGCGTGCGGTTGACCATGGCCAGCAGGGCTTTACTGCGTTGATAGCGCAGCAGTTTGTCGCGCAGTGAGATGGGAGCGTCGTCGCCGGGCTCATAGCCATTGGCGCGGTAGAACGGCACCAGGTTGGGAGCGCAGAACAGCCAGATGTCACCGCGATGCTGCTGGCGTACATGTTCTAACAGGCTGCTCGCCAAGCCCTGACTGCGCTGTGCAGGGGCAACCAGCAATCCGGTCAGCCACCAGCACTGATCGACCGTCTGCAGGCAGAGACAGGCTTGAAGCTCGTGAGTGCGTGCCACCCAGACTTGATGGTGACCGCGGGCTTTCATGCCGCTGTGGTATTGGCGGTAGAACTTGTTGGCCAGCGGCCGCTGTTCGTCGCTCAGGCGCATGAATGCGGTAGCTGCTGATGGCGCGGATGCGGCAGATGGGTCAGGCATGTCTACTCGTTGCGTCCTCGACTGCGGCCCAGCAGGGCGCACCCCCCGGCCAGGGCAAGAAACACGGGTGTCAGCAGCCTTGCGGCGCTGGCGTATTGATCGTCAAAGCCACCAAAGGCGAACACGGCTGATGATAGCGCGATGATGCTGAAGGCGATGGCCCAGTTGAACATGGGGGATCTCCTTGGTACTGCGGTACAGAGAGTGTTAAACGGTCTGGCGTCCAGCGCGCCTGCCTGAGTGGTTTCCATTATATGAAAACGAATTGTCGCTTTGGGATCTGTGCTCACGGTGAAGTCCCTTTTCGGTCGGCAGCTGAGATTAAAGGCTCAGCTTGCCGGCTGTGGAAAATCCGCCCGGGGCGGGTTCTGTATTGCTGACCGGGCGGGTAGTGCCGATCTGCAGGCTGCGGGTATCGACCTGCTGAACGCCCGGCGTATGCCGCGCCGTGGCGACCGCAACGCGATAGTCGCTGGTGGTCAGTACGGTTCCGCGCAGGCTCACAACGCCATTGCGGCAGCTGACGGCAATGCGGATGCCTTGCGTGTTACCCTGCCATGCCAGTCGCGCGCGCAAAGCCTTTGCGATGCTGGCGTCGTCGACTGATTGAACTATCACGGCGGGATTTTGCTCCATGAAGTAGCTGCTGCTTGGCGTTGATGCGCCGCAGGCCATGCTTGAAAGCAGGCCGGTGGACAGGGCAAGCAAGGCGGTGGGTAGGGCGCTGTGCATGTCATCTATCTCCGGTTATGGGTGTTGTCGAGCTTCGCTTGTGGCGAGAAGCCGAACACGCAAAGGTGATAGAGCAAGCACTGTGCCGCTCCCGGGTTTTTATTTAATGCTATGTAAATCAGTAAGTTATAAATTAAAGGTGGTGTCGTGTTCAGTGCGAATTGCATGATCTTTCCCGAAGGGTCGTGCAGATTGCACGGTGACAGTAGCGCGACGGCATGACAGGAGTCGTGAATCAATGGAAGCGAATCAAGGCAACGGACGTATTCTGCTGGTCGACGACGAACCGGCGATCCTGCGGACCTTTCGTTACTGTCTCGAGGATGAGGGCTATCAGGTAGCGACGGCCAGTAGCGGGGCACAGGCCGAAGCGGTTTTGCAGGGGCAGGTGTTTGATCTGTGCTTTCTTGATCTGAGGCTTGGCGAGGAAAGTGGTCTGGATGTAATGGCGCGTATGCGGGCGCAGGCGCCGTGGATGCGGGTCGTGATCGTGACCGCGCACTCGG
Source organism: Halopseudomonas sp. L-58 (assembly GCF_056859475.1). Lineage (NCBI taxonomy): Bacteria > Pseudomonadati > Pseudomonadota > Gammaproteobacteria > Pseudomonadales > Pseudomonadaceae > Halopseudomonas > Halopseudomonas sp. L-58. Next base: position 11,545 of record NZ_JBSXON010000052.1, on the reverse strand, counting down.
CGGTCGATACCGCGGTTGATGCCATGCAGGCAGGCGCGGCGGATTATCTGGTCAAGCCCTGCAGCCCTGATCAATTGCGCATGGCTGCGGCCAAGCAGCTTGAAGTGCGTCAGATGGAAGCGCGTCTGGAGAGTCTGGAGCAGGCCGTAGAACAGACGCGGGTCGCGCCCGAGTCGCGCAGCCCCGCGATGATGGCGGTGCTGGAGACGGCCCGGCAGGTCGCCGGCACTGACGCCAATATTCTGATCCTGGGCGAGTCGGGTACCGGCAAGGGTGAGCTGGCCCGATTGATTCATGGCTGGAGCGGGCGCAGCCAGCGTGACTGCGTGACCATCAACTGCCCGTCGCTGACTGCCGAGCTGATGGAAAGTGAACTGTTTGGTCACAGCAAGGGCGCCTTTACCGGCGCGAGCGAGAGTACTCTGGGCCGGGTCAGTCAGGCCGACGGCGGCACTTTATTTCTCGACGAGATAGGCGATTTCCCGTTGACCCTGCAGCCCAAGCTGCTGCGCTTCATTCAGGACAAGGTCTACGAGCGGGTTGGTGACCCGGTGACCCGGCAGGCGGATGTGCGGATTCTGGCGGCGACCAATCTGGATCTGGCCGAGATGGTCAAGCAGGGGCTGTTTCGCGAAGACCTGCTCTACCGGCTGAACGTGATTACCCTGACGCTGCCGCCGCTGCGGGAGCGCCCTGATGATGTTCTTGATCTGGCCGAGCGCTTTCTGGCGCGCTTCGTCAAGGAATACGCCCGTCCGGCCAGGGGCTTCAGCGAGGATGCCAGGCAGGCGCTGCTGAATTACCACTGGCCGGGCAATATCCGCGAACTGCGTAATGTGATCGAGCGCGTCGGTATCATCTGTGCCGAGGAGCAGGTTGCTGCCAGTCATCTCGGCCTGGGCGAACCGGATCACGGCAACACCGCGCCGCGCGTTGGCTCCAATCTCAGCCTGAGCGAGCTGGAACGCGCGCACATTGCCGCCGTTCTGGCCTCCAGCGCCACGCTGGATCAGGCGGCCCGCACGCTCGGCATCGATGCCTCCACCCTGTATCGCAAACGCAAGCAGCTTGGCCTATGAAGCTGCGAACTCAACTGTTTCTGAGCAGCAGCGCACTGCTGACCGTGGCGCTGGTGGGCTTGCTGGTAGGCCTGTTCGGAGTACTCAGTCTGACCCAGTCGCAGACCTACAGCGTCGGCAGCAACATCGGCATTCTCAAGGCTTCTCTCGGCATGCGTCAGGAGATCGGTCGACAGGTGACCCTGCTGCTGTCAGAACAACTGGATCGCGAGGCGCTGAGTACATCGGACGAGCGCTTCAAGGAGTGGCTGGCCAAGGCCGGTGAGCAGGCCCGAACCGATGAGGACCGTCAGGCTGTGGCTGAAATCGGTCGGGCCTATGCGGTCTACGACGATGTGCTCTACCGGCCGCGCACCCTGCGCCGGGATCTGCTCTCGGATGACACCTTCAGTCTCAGCGTGGCCGCCATGCGTGATCGCATTAACGAGGTGCAGTACCGCTATCTGGCTTATGTTGAGGCGGCCGAAAGCACAGCGCATCAGCGCGCCTGGCTGATTGCCGGGCTACTGGGGCTGATCGGCCTGGCCGTGCTGCTGCTGGGGCTGTTGACCGCACACAGCATCGCCCAGCGTTTTGGTCGGCCGATCGAGGCGCTGGCCAAAGCGGCGGACAAGATTGGCCAGGGTGACTTCAACGTCACTCTGCCGCTGTCCCCGGTCAACGAGATCAGCGCCCTGAGCCGTCGATTTGGCGTTATGGCCGAAGCCCTGCGCGAGTTCAAGAACAGCGATCTGGAGGCCTTGCAGTCCGAACAACGGCGCCTGCAGGCGGTGCTCGACAGTATCGACGATGGCCTGCTGATCCTTGATCAGCAGGGCGATGTTGATCACTTCAATCCGGTGGCGCGGCGTCAGCTCGACTGGGATTCGCGCGAGCTGGGTCAGACGCTGGGCCAGGCCATGGGGCACCCCGAGTTGGACGAGCAGGTCCGGGAGGTGCTGGCCGGCAATGCCTTTGGTAGCGAGCAGGAAGATCTGGCGGTCGAGGTCGCAGGGGAAACCCGGCTGCTGGATTACAGCCTGACACCGGTAGTGCGAACCGACAGCTGGGTCCAGGGGGCGGTCATGGTGCTGCGCGACGTGACCGAGCAGCGGGCATTCGAGCGGGTGCGGCGTGAGTTTGTGCTGAGGTCGTCCCATGAGCTGCGCACGCCGGTGACCGGCATGCACATGGCATTCTCCCTGCTGCAGGAGCGTTTGCAGTTCGCCGAGGGCAGCCGTGAGCGGGATCTGCTGGAAACGGTAGACGAGGAAATGCGCAGGCTGGTCGATCTGATTAACGACCTGCTCAATTTCTCGCGCTACCAGAATGGACTGCAGAAGCTGGAACTGGCGCCCTGTGATCCGGTCGAGCTGGCTTCTGCAGCGGTGGCCCGTTTTCAGGCGCAGGCCGATGAACGCGGTATTTCACTGCAGCTGGACGTCAGCGAGGATGCGCCGCGGGCGCGGCTGGACCGGCTGCAGATTGAGCGGGTGCTGGACAACCTGATCGGCAACGCCCTGCGTCACTGTCAGCAGGGCGGCCAGGTTGCCGTGCGCCTGCGCCGGCAGGGTGAGCGGGTATGGTTCAGCGTCGAGGACAATGGCGAAGGCATTGCCTACAGCCAGCAGGTGCGGGTATTCGAACCCTTTGTGCAGGTCGGCAGCAAGAAGGGTGGCGCCGGGCTGGGTCTGGCGCTGTGCAAGGAGGTGGTGCAATTGCATGGCGGCAACATCGGCGTGCAGTCGCGCCCGGGTGCGGGCGCGCAGTTCTACTTCACGCTGCCGCTTTAGGCCCGCCTAGCGCTTGCCCATCGAACGGCGGGTGCCACGCGGCGGCATGTGTACGCGCTTGGTGTGCGGATCGAAGCCGGCCTTGCCCTGCTTGGGAGCGTTGGCCTTGTCTGCCTGCTTGCTGGCCGCAGCGAACAGGGCGCCAAGACCGCCTGTCTTGCTGGCAGGAGAGACGTCGGTTGTCGCATCGGTCGAGGTTGGGTCTTGGTGATCGGTCATGGTGCGCTCGGCGGGTGAACCTGAAAGGCGGCGAGTATAACGGGCTTGTTGCTGCCGTCATACGCGCTTTTATCGGGTTTCTTCAGGTTCATCGTGGCATGCCTGATTACATGGCGCCCCACAGCACAGCCTCAGTCCCGGCCGCTGACCGCGATATCGGGCAGGACTGACGGCAACGGGAGAAGACGTTTATTGCTCAACACGGTAGGCTACGGCTTGGCGGTCAGACGGCCGCCCGACCCATTCGCCAGCCGCTACCAGCCGTCATGCAACCGATTGTCCATGCCAACACCGAAACCCTGAGCCTGCGCCAGCTCGATGAGCTCAATGCCCTGCCGAAGGGCACCTCCTTCCGTCTTTTTCGCCGCTGCGAGCAGCAGCTTGAGGAAGGGCGGGATTTTTTCTACCTGCCGGCGGATGAACACAAGGCGCTGATCAACGATCTCAAGGCGTCAGGTCAGATCTACGCCACCACAGTCAATCTGGTACTGCTGACGCGCACGGGTTACGCGCGCATGCAGCAGATTACCCGCGGCGCATCCTGATCACGGCAGCCGAGGGGCTAGCGTTCTTGCGCTTTAACCCACTTGGACACGGCGGGTGGTGAGTAGCGGCGAACCCTGTCGAGCAGGCTGTCGACCTGGTTTTCGACAATCAGCATGTCGCGGTAGGGCTGGCGCATAAAGCCCTCGGTCAGGGCGTGGTCCAGGAAGGCAATCAGTTGATCGTAGTAGCCGGCGGCGTTGAACAGCGCACACGGCTTCTGATGGTGCCCCAGTTGGCCCCAGGTCCAGACTTCGAACAATTCCTCAAAGGTGCCGACGCCACCGGGCAGGGCGATAAACCCGTCGGACAGATCCGCCATCATTGCCTTGCGTTCGTGCATTGAGCCGACTTCATGCAGGGTGGTCAGCCCTTCGTGGGCCAATTCGCGTTCAACCAGATGACGCGGAATCACGCCAATCACGTCGCCGCCGGCGGCCAGCGCCGCGTCGGCCACTGCGCCCATCAGGCCAACCTGCGCACCGCCGTAGACCAGACCGATGCCGGCCTTGGCCAGTGCCGTGCCGAGCTGCTGCGCAGCGGCGAGGTATTCGGGTTTGTTACCGGGGCTGGAACCGCAGAAAACACACAGACGCATGGGTACTCCTGATGAAACGGGAAGGGGCGCGACGGCCAGAGCGCCGACGAAGGGAGGACTTTACCCTTGAAGGGCTAATTTTTCCAGATTAGCGCAGGCCGGCTAAGCGCCCAGCAGAGTTCTGGCGACCAGTCCGGCAGCGGCCTTGCGTTGGCCCATAAGCTGCTGAGCATGTGCAAGAGCAGCATCAGCAGCAGCAAGACAGAGTCAGTCATCAGTGAGCTCCTGAATCCACTCGCGGCTGCGAGCCAGATAGCGATCCATGAGCGCGGCCTCGGCCCGTTGCAACGCCTTGTGAACCGTTACCTGAGCCTTGTCCATGTGTTCGGCCAGAGCCTTCTGGCTGACCGCAAGGGTGGTATGCAACCACCAGGTCTGCGCCTCAACTCGCGTCCACTGCTCGATCACCCGCGCCGCGAACGCGGTCGGCAGTTCAAGGCGATCCAGCAGGCTGGCATCGTGGGTGAACAGGCCAAGGCTGTCCTTCTTCATAGTGTCGAGCCCCTGCCCGGACAGCACGAAAGCCTCGCCGTAGCGGTTAACCGCGGCTGCCTGGCCAATCCCGACAGCAATCCGGGCGTCGTACCGCTCGTGCTCCGGGCTGGCGGCAATCAGTGCGGCGCGCAGCAGCACCGCGCAACGCACTGCATCTGCTGCAACGTCCAGGGTCAGTTGAAAACCATCGCCGCGGTACAGTTCGTATTGGAATGGGCAGACGGCTTGCAGCTGCTGCAACGCATCACGTAGCTGGTTGATGTAATCCTGCGTATCCTCAACACCTTGAGAATCGATCAGGTCGCCGGTCAATACGGCTGCAATAGTCATATAAGCGTGTCCCTGTGCAATCTGCTTTGACGTTAGCCGTAATACGCTAATTTTTCAATATTAGCTTTAAAAGGCTATATTTTTATCGAGTAAAGACCATCGGATGAGGCAGGCACCATGATTCCTCGGCTCTGTGTTACTACCCTGAGCGTGACCGATTTGCAGGCTCATCTCTTTACTGCCCACAAGGCCAACTGGTTTGACATCACCGATGGGCTACCGTGCTTTGCCGAGCGCGCGCCCGGCGCGGAGTAACCCGGATGCTTGAATTGCTCGAAGCATTGGCGCGCGGGCTGTTGCTGCTTGGCCGTCTGATCCTCGAAGCGGGCGCCGTTCTGGACCTCAGCCTGCGCATTCCGGGTCGCGGGTTGCTGCGCTGCCTGTGGCCACCGCACTGGCTGCGCCGGCATACGTACAGTGCCTGGCTCGAGACATCGGCTGGCGTGCTGTTCTGGTTGCTGTTGGCGTTTGCGCTGTATTCCCTGGATCAGTATCTTGCCGTCTGACCTGCCACGGAATACGTCATGTATTTGCCTGCACATTTTGCCGAAACCCGCACCACTGAACTGCATGCCCTGATTGGCGAAAACCCGCTGGGTACGCTGGTAACCGTCGGCCCGGACGGGCTTGACGCCAACCACATTCCGTTTGAGCTGCTGACCGGGCAGGGTGAGCAGGGCGTGCTGCAGGCGCACCTGGCGCGGGCCAACCCGCTGGTCGAGCAGATTGTGGACGGCATGAGCGTGATGGTCATCTTTCAGGGCCCGCAAGCCTATATCTCGCCAAACTGGTACCCCAGCAAGCACGAAACCCACCAACAGGTGCCGACCTGGAATTATCAGGTTGTGCATGCCCACGGGCGCATCCACCTGCGTGACGACGAGCGCTTTGTGCGCGGCATCGTGGCGCGCCTGACCCGTGAACACGAGACGCGCGCGCAAGAGCCGCGCCCGTGGCGCATGACTGACTCAAGCCCGGATTACATCGTCCGAATGCTGGCGGCGATTGTCGGCATCGAAATCGAGATCGAACGCCTGATCGGCAAGTTCAAATTGAGCCAGAACAAGACCCCGCAAGACGTTGCGGGCGCCGTTGATGCCCTGGCACACAGCGGCCATGCTGAGCTGGCGGCGGCCATGAACAAGCCGCTCGTCTGACCGGCGCGAGTCACAGCCGGGCGCGCGATGGCCTGCATGGATGCATCGCTCCGGCAGCGCCTCGGTGACCACGATAGTCCCTTTTTTGGATCGCGTTGCGCTGCATCGGCCCTGAACTGGTGCGCTGTGTTCGCACGGGGTGTCCGCAAGCCCCGGCGGGTCGTGGCAGAGTGATGGCACCGTTCTTGCTGAGAGGTCTGTCCAGTCAGTCAGGTTTTTCTCAGGGTGCTCCACCATGCTGTCCATGCTTCGAAACCTCTCCATGCGCGGCAAATTGTTGCTGCTCCTGCTGCCGGCGTTGGCCGGCACACTATATTTCTCCGGCGCCACGGTGATTGACCGTTACACCCATCTGCAGCAGACCGAATCATCGCAGGCACTGTTTGACCTGGTGCTGAGCGCCGATCCGGCGCTGGAGAATCTGCAAAAGGAGCGGGGTCTCACCGCCTTATTCATTGCCACCGGTGGCGCCGATGGCCGGGTCGTCGAGCGCCTTGAAGGCCAGCGGGCAGCTACCGATGCCAGCCTCGATGCCCTGCGCAACGCCATGGCCGCCATGCACGGTCGCGAGCGGGTTGCCATCGCGGCCCAGCTGGGCCTGATCAATGAGGCGCTGGATGCGCTGGCGCCGCTGCGGGCCAGGGTCCTCAATGAAGATGTCGACGCCGAGTTGGCCTATCGGACCTATAGCGCCGCGGTTGAACGGATGATTGCCCTGATTCCCGAGATTCTGCTGCAGGCTAACGAGCCGCGCCTGACGCGTCTGATGGGAGCCTTCCTGGCGCTCACCGAGGCAACCGAGTCGGGAGCACGGGAGATGGCCGCGGGCGCTGCGGTGCTCAGCGAAGGCGGCATTTCGCTGGCGCTGGCGAGGGAGGTTAGTGCAGCCGATGCGCGCAGTCAGGCACTGCTGGATGCGGCCGCCAATCTGGTTGGTGCCTCCCTGCAGGGGCAGTTGCTGGCGTTGGCCGAACGGCCGGAAAACATCGCCTTCAGCGCATTGCGTGATCGTCTGATCGGTTCCGAATACGGCTTTCTCGGGATGGCCAATATCGAGTGGTTCGACAGCGCCAGTCACGCCATCGACGGTGTTTACCAGCTCAAGCAGCAGGTCGCTGACGACATGGCTGCGGGCACCGAGCGCGTGCTGGCAGGCGCGCGTGCCGATCTGCGTCGGGCAGCTATCATCGGTGCGCTGGTGATCGGCATGGTGCTGCTGCTGGCGCTGCTGATCATCATTGGAGTGTCCAGCCAGGTAAACCAGCTGCTGGGTGATTTCCGTCAGGTCATGGAGCGCAAGGATCTGTCGGTGCGCACCCGGGTCTGCTCGAAGGACGAGATGGGGCTGATCGGCACGGCCCTGAACAGCCTGATCGAGACCTTCTCCGGTGCGCTGAGTCAGATTGATGAAACCAGCGTGCGGCTGGCATCGGCCTCCGAGCAGACCCGTGCCACCGCCAGCCAGAACTCCGATCAGGTAGGGCAGCAGCAGGCTTTGGTGGATCAGGTCGCAGCAGCGGCAGAGGAAATGTCCAGCACCTCGGAAGAAATCTCGCGCAATACCCAGCAGGTTGCCGAAGCCGCCCAGCATGCCTCAAAGCGCAACGAGGCAGGGCGGCGGGTGGTGCAGGACAGCGTTGGTCGCATTCGCCATCTGGCCGGTGCCATCGAGCAGGTCAACGGCCAAATGGAGCGCCTGCAGGCCAGCAGCGAATCCATCACCCGGGTCATCGACGTGATCAGAACAGTAGCGGACCAGACCAACCTGCTGGCGCTCAACGCCGCAATTGAGGCGGCCAGGGCAGGGGAGCACGGTCGTGGCTTTGCTGTGGTCGCCGACGAAGTGCGCAATCTGGCGCGCCAGACCCACGATTCCACCGTTGAAATCGAAACCATGATCAGCAGCCTGCGCGACATTACCGACAGTGTGCGCGGCGCGGTAATCGACAGCCACAAACTGGCCAATCTCAGCGCCGATGAAGCCGAGACCCTGGAAGACACCCTTGCCGGCATCCTGCAGGACGTCGACCGTATTTCCGGCATGTCATCGCAAATCGCCTCTGCCGCTGAACAGCAGGTCGCGGTCACGCGGGATATCTCGCGCAGCATGAGCTCCGTGCGGGAAACCTCTCTGCAAACCCTCAACGGCTCGCGGGAAATTTCTCAGGTCACCGACAGTCAGGCGCAGCTGGCAGGTGAGCTGCAGGCATTGGCGCAGGGGTTCAGAGTGTAGTGCCGGCTTGCTGGCCGGCTGAGTTAAAAAGTATTTCTGTATCAGTATGGCGTTAGGCTACTATCGGTGCTCAGCGAAGGCCATGCGGCAGGTAATGGCGCTTCAAGTTCATTTCAGTTTGCCAGGGAAGGTAAGCACTCCATGTTGACTCCCCCACTTTTTCCGAACTGAACCGACACACAGGCGGGCTGCTTGCGCTGCGTTGTGCCGGTTGGTGTCTGCTTTGTGCCCGTGTGCACCCGAAGTAGTACCAAGCTGCAGAGTGAGAGCCCCTGCCAGCAGAGACGAAAAGAAAAATGAAATTTCTGAGCAGTGCGGGATTTTTCAAACAGCAACGTGGCGGTTGCCGCGTATTCGTTCGAGCTGATCTTGGCCAGGATCTGAGCAACGCCCTATACGGCATGCTGAATGATCGCCTTCGCCTTGTCAGAGAAGGACGCGAGCGCGATGTGCTGGAGCTGGGCGAGCGTGCTGTTCTGGCCAAAACGGCAGTGTTTCGCCATCGCAATAGTCGAATCAGGGCGACCTTCGGCCTCAAGCGGCATGGCGCTTATGATCGCGGCGTGATGGAAATTCACAACCAGCTGGGGCTGCTCAATTGCCCGCATGTGCCGCAAATTGTCGGCTACGGATACCGGCGTAACTGGCTCGGGCTGGTTGTTTCCACCACGTTAGCGACCGAGTTTATTGACCAGTCCTGCAATTTGCTGGAGTTCATTCAGGCGCACCCGGAACAGCAAAATGCCGTGCTGCTGTTGGCTTTCAACGCCATCCGTGAGCATCTGAGTCACTCGCACCTGCATCTTGATCTCTGGGCCGGGAATATTCTGGTTACCCCTGACCTGTCCAGAAGCTGGCTAGTGGATGTGGAGTACTTCAAGTTTGCGCCCAATGGCTCACTGGAAGATAAGCTCGGGTTCTGTCTTGGCTATTTGCACAATCACACCATCCACCGGTTCATCAGTCTGGATGACTACGTTCAACTGGTCCGGCAGTGGTTGAAAGACAGCGAGCAGGCGCTGTGCCACGAGTCGACCCTGGCAACCTGCATCCAGAACGCAAATAAGCCCCTGAGCAGAAAGCAGCGGTTGATGACCTTTTAAACCCGCGCTGTCCATCGCCCGGCTTGGCGCAGGGTGAAAAGCCGCTTTACCTGACGCCGGTATAGGATTACCGTTTTGACATGGCAATGAGCCAGTCAAGGAGCCCACGGATGGCGCGCAGACGATCCTCTGCATTCGACGATTTCATTTTTCTGCTGTCCCGCCTGCCGTGGTGGGTCAGCATGCTGCTTGCTCTGATCAGCTGGCTTGTCCTGCATCCCATTGCCACCGCACCGCCCAGCACTTCCACCGTGCTGCGCCCAGGTGACATGGGCGGCGTGCTGGCAGGGCACCTGTGGCGCACCTTCGCCCTGTTCGGCCAGTACCTGATTCCAGCCTGCTGCGTGTTCAGCGCCATTGGCTCGATCGCCGGGCGCTACAAACGCAAGCAACTGCTCAATAGCGTCGCAAACGCCACCCAACCGGCCAGAACCATCGACGGCCTCAGCTGGCAGCAGTTCGAGCAACTGATCGGCGAAGCCTTCCGCAAGCAGGGCTATAGCATCACCGAAACTGGCGCTAACGGCCCGGATGGCGGCGTAGATCTGATCCTGCGCAAGCACAACGAAAAATACCTGGTGCAATGCAAACACTGGCGCTCATTAAAAGTGGGCGTACCAGTGGTGCGCGAATTCTTCGGCGCCATGGCCGCAGAAGGCGCAGTGGGCGGTTATGTGGTTACCTCCGGCCAATTCACCAAAGAAGCCAAAGCCTTCGCCCAGGGCCGCAATATCCAGCTGATCGACGGTGCAGGCCTCAAGCGCCTGATGCACAAACAGGCTTCTGAACCATCGGCAGCGCAGCCAACCCCCAACCCGACACCCACTGCCACGCCTCCAATACCTGAAACCACCTCTGAGCCGCATTGCCCCCTGTGCAACAGCAGCATGATCAAACGCACCGCCCGCAAAGGCACCAACGCAGGCAAGATGTTCTGGGGATGCAGCGCCTATCCGAAATGCAGGGGAAGTGTGAATGTGTAACCCCGCCAGATTACCCAATGGTATGCAGATCGACATGCCATACAGGTTTATTGAATGCACAAAATGCGGACGTCACGCGAATACGAGCAATGTGGGGCTGGGTTTTGTAATGGGTTGTTTTTAATGAGGTATTTAAAGCGGCGGCTTGGGCTTGGAGCGGTGATATGAAGAAGTCACGGATATGTGATTATGAAGCTGTCGGTCCACTCAGCTGTTAGGGTAAAAGAGTAAGCATTCCGAATGGCGATCATAGGCTCTACAGATTTTTATATTGGGGTACGAAGTCTGCCAAAGAGGCAGTTCGAGGACTATTCCGCCCACTTATTTGATGAGTGGGAAGCCTATGTGGGTCGAGAGCTGCAACTTCCTGATTACTCTTTGTCTCTGGTAGTTGAAGAGGGATCAATTAAAGCGGTAGGGAGAATAGCTGCCGCTCTTGGCGTCATCTATATCGGTATTGGGCAATATGGCTCTTTCATTGCTGGCTTGCAAATAATTCATAGTCAAGTACGCACTGTTAGTGGGTATCTCGGAGAGCGCGCAGGGGCACCTTTCCAATCAAGCAGGGCAAAGCCAAAGGTAAGGCGAAGTGGTGAGTCACTGTCTCGCCTCCAGACACTGTTTGTAAAAGTGCAACGAGGTGAGTTGTCAGTTGATGAGGCAATGGCAGAGTCAGATCGTATATTCGGGTCTGAGCTTGATGATTCCATTGATTTTAAGAGAGAGCTTCAAATATCACTTGAACAAGTTCCACTTTTTCCGAAACAGTTAGCGCTACCTTTAGCTGATGCATACGGAGAAGAAGTATACTTAAATCAAGTGACGAGAAAACCTCGACCACCTCAGCCAAAACCGCCTGCGCCTGATCCGGACTTGTATCGTGTTGAAATTAGGGAAGGTCTGAATAACTCCCCGAAATCGGCGATAATACGCCCATCACAAAACCTGTAGGATTCGTTGCTGCCATGGATCAGATCACCTTCTCCGAAGCAGAGTACCAAACCAAGAAGCGCAAAACTCGCCGTGAGATTTT